>NZCE01000033.1 GCA_002688185.1 Spirochaetales bacterium | reverse complement strand
GTTTGGTGGCAAACGCCTAAAGATTGTTTTTTCTTGACACGCGACACTCACGTGCGATGAAATGTTAGCTCATTATCGGACCGTGGAAATCGAGGTTAGTATATCTCGACGAGTGCTAAAAAACAACTTTCTGCAAAATATTTCTATCCGATTAATCCCTTTGACACTATTTTTTTCATGACGTAGGTGAGTAATTCTTGATCGAGGTCAACGGCACAATCGGAGATTGATTCACCAATAAATCGCCAATCGTCATCGTTGAACGTCTCTATCTCCCGCTCATAGTCCATCTCCAACAGATGCAGCAGCTCGAGTAGCTTCTCGCCGGCAGACTGAATGCCGTCAACGTCAGACGGCGTCCCGTACCCTGTTAAAAAATAGTTAAATACATCATAGACGAAAGTTTTCGGCAGCCATGATGTACTCGAGACAAACGCATTCTCAAGTGCCTTTGAAAGGCTTAAGTCATCTCCAGCTCGTCCGCGCTTGATGATGTTTCTCAATATGCCGGCAAACCGGTCGTACTCAGCCATAAGTTCTTACCGCGTCTTGCGACTTTCCGCGATTTTCAGATGCCGCTGAAGGGAAAAAAAGGCGAACGGTGGTGCCGGTTCCTAGAACGCTGTCGATTTTCATTTTTCCCTGCAATTCTCTCATGGTTTGCTGTACAAACACCACGCCGATTCCGGTGCCGTCCTTTTTTCTCGATCTACCAATTTCAAAGTTTTTGCATTTCACACAATCTTTCAGTATGCAGTCATGACAAAAATCGATTCCGTGACCCTGATCCTCCACGGCCAAAACGGTGTAACCTTGTTCAGGAAAGGTCTTGATTTCGAGATCGAAGTGCCCGGTGTTTTTCATGGCATGGGCGGAGTTTGTAACTAAATTATCAATGGTTTGCATTATAATCATCGGTGCCGCATGGATCGCGTCCGGCTCCCTCAGATCCATGTGGATCTTTAATTTACCTTTTAATTCGGCGTTTCCTTTTAGCACCTCTACGGATCCCATAACTAAGCGGTTAAGCGACACATGCTGTTCTTCTTCCCTCTGGTAGGATCGGACCGCCTCCATAAAGTTATTAATCATTTCGAGCATTCTTTTATTTGATCGTTTTTGGAGATCGAGCATGTTATCCCATTCAGATTTATGGGTGATCCTCATGATGTCGTTGTAGCCTTCAATGGACATCATCACCGACTTGATGTTGTGGATTACACCCGCAATGTTTTTGCCAAAATCTACAAATATTTTATTCTTGTCACGTTCTATCTTAAGCTGATAGTTTTCGTCCGCGTATTGCCGAATCTCCTCCGCAAAAACTATCCAGAATAGGTACACAAAGAGAATCATCAGGATAAAAGCACCAAACGCCGTGTGATAGGCAAAAAAATCCACGCTGAATGCGGTATAAATTTTTACAACAAATACCAAGGAAAGATAAATGAGAATTTTAACCCAGAACTTTTTTCTGAAGAAGCCATATTGAATTGACAGTATCATGCCATAGATGCCCCAGATAAGCGGCGTTGTAGAATACGGATTGGAATCCTCAAGAAGAGCAAATCCTATAGGGTAGCCGAGAAAAATCGCCACATGGAAAAGCCTGAATGCAACCCAGTCCTTCAATGCCGACAACAAAAACAGGGCGGACACCGCGGCGAGCATCAAGACGGTGGGATGGGTGAGTATATCGCCGAGGGGTCGCTTCTGGACAATTAAGCCAACGGTGAAATTCAAAATGGCAACCAGCATCGCGGCAATAGCACAGGAATACGCGACGCGCCTATGAATTGTATCTCTTATTGTACGCTCACTAAGATTGAGCATTCAACCTACCCCAAATCAATCATGGCTATCCGAATATGACGCGAGAAATTATAGTTTATTTCCTCGGATGGGAAAAGACAGCGTGAGTGGGCCGGGCGCGCCGACAGACTGTCTGAAAACTCAATCGCGACACGTGGGCGAATTTCACGCCCACTCCTTTCGACTGCCTTGTATGGCACAGTCTCGGGCGTTCTCAGCGCGATATTCGCTTTGCGTGAGCTCCTCCCTGGCTCCGCTCAGGGTCCGTCACAGAGTAGCTACACCACAGAGAAAGTGGCCTCCAAGTAGGGAAGGTTAACCTCCTCGAGCTTAATTTTCAGTTTATCATCACGTGACACTTTTTCCCTTTGATGGATTTTGACATCATGCCCGAGCTCGGAGATCATGCAGATGCAGCCGTTTTTCGCGACCTCCACCACAACGGCGTCACCGGTCCATCCGGGATGCTGCATGAGATACACCATGGTCCAATGTCTATTCGAAAGCGTTTCAACCCGGCGTACCAATCGAACCGTATCCAAAGTCTCACCGAGACGCGACATAAGCTCATCGGTACCCAACGCGGGCTTTCCTTCAAGAAAAGTACTCACCTGTTGGTGTGTGAGTAGGTCCTGGTATCTTCGAAGCGGGCTCGTCGACTGGCTGTAGAATGGTATCCCAAGACTGGCGTGAAACCCTGGTGTGGTACCGATTTCACTTCTTCTTAGCTTTTTTCGGGCCGACCACATTTCCGATAGGGTCACCGGCGGTTTCCCAATCTCACCGGACTGCTGGGTTGAAAATGGAATCGGTATTTGATGCTTCATTGCCCATCGAGCGACGGCCTCTCCGGTTACCACCATGGCCTCCTGCACGATGAAACGGCTTTCTCCTTCATAGAGAGGGTCAATATCGACACGATGGTTTTCGCCCACTCGAATTCGGACCTCGGGCAAACTAAATCGTACGGCACCGTTGCTAAACCGTCGTTCTCTATATGATCGCAGAAAGGCGTCGATCTCGCAAAGTGGACTCTCCTCGAGCATTTCTTCCGCGCGACGATAACTGCACCGTTCTACGCGAATCATTGATTTTGCAATATCTTCCAGTTTTGGAACTCCCAATTCATCCACCGCAATTTTAAATGAGAGTGCCGGCGACACATCCGAAATGCCAAGTCCGAGACGTTCTGTTGCCTTCTCTGGCATCATATGGAAAACACGATCGGGGAGATAAAGGGTGGCGCCTTTGGCACGGGCCCGGACATCGAGACCGCTACCCGGTGGCGCTAATGCGGCCGCATCCGCTACGTGAATCCAGAGGGCATTATCATGCCAACTGATGGCGTCGTCAGGCGTGGTAGTGTCCTCATCGTCAATTGCATAGCAGATCATTTTGGTGAGATCGCGTCGGCCGGCTAAGTCTGGCATGGGAATGTCTTCGGCGAGGTCATCGAGGCCTAATCCGGCCCTGGCCGGATAAGGATTGATAGCTCCGTCCCAGATACCCGCATCAAGGAGCAGCGCGTGCGCTTCTTCCTCCGTCTCTTTCTTCCTCAAGTCGCGCATGAGTCCTAATGCTTGAGAACGCCCAAGGGCAAATGCCTCAATTTCGCCAAACATTCCACGGTCCTCCACGGTGGTGGTGCCATTCGCAAGCCGCTGCAAAAACTCAAATCTCGCGCGGTCCGCTGACGCTCTCTCCCGTTCGCGTTCATGGAGCCGTTTTATCGCATCCGGAGTGGCCGCCTGCAATAAATTCGGTGTTCCAGTGAAATAGGGTTGCTCTATGATAAACGTCCAAGTGCTTGAGGCCGTTACCGGTGTGAACTCTCCGTACGCAAGCTCGGCAACGTCGCTAAGTGTTGTCTGTTCACCGGCCATCAGCTCCCATGTTTGTATAAGTAAATCATCGTCGGCGCGGCGGATTTCAGGAACATTATCGGCGGGTCCCGGGTGGATCACGACAACATCCTTTGGACGCACTCTGGTTTGCTTGCCATTCGATTCTTCGATGACGATTTTTTCTGAAACGGACTTCACCAACGCGATTCTGCCTTTATATAAAACCAAGCTGCCGTGATTCACCAATACTCCTCCTATCTTAGTAGCTCTGCACTGAGTTTTTTTGAAAGATCCAAAAGAATCCGATCAAAATCTTTCCCTTTCATCTCTGATTCCGCCGCACTTTCTAACGCTGACCGGACGGAGCAGAGCAGCGCGATTTTTCCCGAAAGTGCCCGTTCTCTCTGTCGAAAGCGCTCAAACATCTCCTTGAGTCGCGTTTTTTCGCGGATCAATGTTTCAATCTCGATGTGTTTTATGCTTTTTTCTATTCGCCTATTGAGGGCGACGATCGACCCATATAGCTGCCCTAGGGATATATTCTTTAGAAACTCTGATGCCCGTTTGCACTCCACTCCAAGATTCTTTATCTGGTCGAGCATCGTCTCAATTAAAAGTTTCTGCCGGTCAAGGAATTTGTCTTCAGGAAGCGCCAACCGTATGCGAAACGTAGTCGCCAGAATATCGGTATAGAAATTGCCGCCCGCCACCGCTGCGTTTTGCAGATGACCTTTGAGATTGATTATCTCCTCCGGCGGATAGAGAGGAACATTGTTAGTTGCAATGAGCGGACCACGTTTTTCCCTCGAGGTGAGCTTGGTGGTAAGCCGTCTATGGATGTGGATTTTTGTCGAGCCGTTTCTCTCGAAAAGCCGGATAAGTCGATCCGACGTCTCAGGACCTATGTTGTCGATTATCCTCACCGGAAGACGGATGCCCCGTCGTTTCTCCTCTTTTGAATACAGCCGAATATCTCCAGTGAGTATATTTGGCGAAACCGATTGATTACCCGAGATGCAGCGTAATATGAAGACAAAATCTGCGAAAACCTCATCGTTCTCTTTTATAGATTTCAATACCAACGACTCTGCATCGGCTCTCTCCCAACGTGGTACGGAGATTCTATATTCGCCGCAGTGGACACAGACCGGTAGTGAAAAAGGGGTTTCTTTCTTGCAGTGCACACAGTACCGATTCCTCTTTTCGGTGGGCCGCCGCCGACTTTTTATTAGCGCCAAGAGACCTCCCGCGGTTTGAATCCGTTTCTCCGCCGGCACGAGTAAAGCGCGGATGATCTCAACAAGCCACGGCGGGGCGGTCTTCGGTATTTTCTCAAACTTCGCATCTTCGGGCGAGGCGCTGTTCTGATACGTTCGGATTTCCGGCAAAGTTCCGGTCAGTTGTTCATAGAGGATCACACCTATGGAATAGAGATCGGAGCGCGGGTCGGTAGTTTGGCCTGACATGACTTCAGGCGCGACATAAGCAGGCGACCGGGAAAACATGGTGGACGTGGTAAGGCCCATAAGGTCACCGATATGGGCAGAGCCAAAATCCGTGAGCTTTATCTCACCTGCGGCATTTACGAGGATGTTCTCGGGACCGAGATTCCTGTGTACTACGCCACGGTCATGAGCGTATGCGACAGCTCCGGCGAGTGCCACTGCGAGAATAACGAAGCGTTGAAGATCGAACTGAGGCTGCCGTGCAAGATTCCCGCCGTTGACATACTCCATGATTATTCCCGGTGATTTATCGGCGTCGATAAGATCATATATTTTTACAATATTGGGGTGGCTGAGCTCGGAAGCGAGCCGAAACTCCCGAACAAATCGTTCGTAAATAATTTCATCATCAGCGAGATGCGGGTGAAGCTGTTTTATGGCAACCCTGTCATTTCCATCCTCGCAAAGCCAAACCGTTGCGACCGGACCGGACCCCAGCTCCCTCTCTACGGTATATCTACCTATTGAGTCGCCTATCACTCGACCCACTCCCGCATGCTTTCAGTTTCGATGGTAAGGGCAGTGGACAGTTTTGCCAATTCCGTCTGCAGAATCCGGGCCTTTCCTTCAGAAATACCGGCGAGCGCGATGCTGAGCTGATCGATGCCGACAGAAAACGCGAGAATCTTATCGATGTATTGTTGCAATGTATTCTCGATGTTTCTCCTAACCGTCAGAGCATCTTCATATCCGCTGGTTAGCTGCTGTGGTCCATGCGGGTTGGCTATCGGCGAGACGTCTACGGCCTTGGATACGCCCGTGACGAAGTTTTTCCCGACACCCATAGCATCGATTTTTAGAAGCTCGGCTTCGAGCTCGCCAACAGTCTCAAATAACGATGCAATTTCCTGAAGCGCGTCGTCTAAGACAGTGGCTGTTAAGCCGTGGGACATGCTATAGAGAACATCAAATTTCTCAGCTATGCGTCTGAGCAATTGTTTCAACTGATCAGTATTCAGTTGTTGCACCGGCTTGAGAAGCGTCGCCAGCGTGTGGGTTCCTAACAGATCCTTACGTATTGCCAGAGGTTTTTTGAAACTCAGCCGCAATATGGTTGGTACAACAAGTACAAGAATTGAGAAAATGCCGAGGAGCAGCCAAGGGGGTGCCCTGCCGATCATCTGCCATAGCCCCCCCGCTGCAGATCCAAGCCCAATCAATAAATAGCGCGGATAAAGCACAAGGAGTTTTCGGTTAAACAGGCCAAACACTGTGTTTTTTAATTGCTTCGACGGTTTCCCCGAGATTTCGGCAAAAACTCCCAGATGCGCCAACTCACTTTTTACCTTTTCGGCGCTTTCAATGGAGAGGTCGCTCAGTAAAACAAATGGCAACCTTGGAATTTTTTTCTCGATAGTCGAAGATTCGGCGCCGACAGACACTACTAGCGATAGGATCCGATGTCTGAGCTCCGGGTCCATCCTGTCGCCGGGCTTTCCCGGTCCGGTGACAATCACGCGGCAAGATACTCTCCTCTGCGCCGCAGCTATCAGAATAGTCTCAGTCTTATCGCAAGAGAAGCAATACGGTAGTGCATCAATAATCGGTTGGCCGCAGTAGGCGCAAAGGTGGGTAGCGGCCGAAGCCGGTGGGCTCGGCAGTGATAGACTCATCAAAGCATCGCAGAATTCTTTTGCCGTCTGATATCGATCAGATAAGTTTTTCTCCATCGACTTTTGAATTATTTGATCGAAGATCTCCGGTGTTCCGGGCTCAAATGCCCGAACCGAAGGTGGGGTCATATTGGCATGTTTCCAAAGAGTTTCATGGGGATTGTTGGATTGAAACGGCAATCTGCACGTCAGCATCTCGAATAATGTGACGCCAAATGAATATAGATCTGATCGTGCGTCGGGAAAGGTATTCATTGTGACTTCTGGAGCGGCGTAGTCGGGAGTTCCGGCAGTCCGTTGCCCGGTCAAATCAAAAGCAGCAGTAGATCGCGCGAAGCCAAAATCGGCGATTCTTATGTGTCCATCCCCATCAAATAAGACATTATGAGGTTTTATGTCGCAATGAATGACTCCCTGCTCGTGAGCAGCCTGCATAGCCTCGAGAATCTCGATACCGATACGCGTACATTCAGAAACCGGCAGAGGCCCTCCATCTCGAATCCTTGTCTTGAGATCACCGCCTGCAAGATATTCGAGAGTAAGGAAGACATTTCCCTCAAGCTCCAAAATGTCATAGTATTCTACTATTCCGTTATGATGGATTTTTCGGGTTATGGCCAATTCCTGCTTAAACCGCTGCACGACCACCTCGTTTTCCGCGAGATGCGGATGGATTACCTTTACTGCAACTTCCGCGTTTTTGACTATATCCCACCCTCGATAAACCGTGGAAACGCCACCGCTCCCAAGCTGTTCCTTGAGCTCGTAGCGGCCGGCAATGATCTTTAGTTTACTCACTGTTGCCGGCCTGCTCCAACGGGCTTTAGAATCAGACGGGTGGTGAGCTCATGCCTTATACCCGGAGCGGCCCGGAGAATGAGATGATGCGCCGCTGCTTTGTGACCCTCTATAAAATCTTCTCCCCCCCACGCATACATAGGCGCCCATTCGGGATAAACATCCAGCCGTGCCTTCTTTCCCTCCGTGGCCCAGCCGGTATCGGTTTTAATCCACGGATTTCTGCTCTGGAGATGGAAAGACACTGTACCGGAAACTCGGCGGATCATGAGATCTGAAGCCACAAACTCTGTGGCGGTTGCGCTATGAATAGACCGCGTCCAGTGAGATACGAGCTCCGGATAGAGACCCGAACCATCCAGCGAGCAATCAAGAGATGTCTCGTCGCCCTTTCCTTCCGGAATCGTAGAAACCTTGCAGGGATTCTGCTGTCGCGCCGGCCCGCCGTCCTCATAGTCAGGTAAGAGTACATTATGATACCGGGCGTGGGACATCACCTCACAGCGTGGGTCATTATACGAAATCTGGCCGCGGTCTATGGCAATTTCTTCCCGGTAAGCCTCTATGATAAAGCTGCCCTTATCCTCATGTGCGTGTCCCGCTAACGGTGGCGCGCCGATCACCTGTATCCGAACCGGCCCCCCTCGAGTTTGCCGGCAGGAGCAAAGCTGACCGGTAACGGACATCAGTGAGAATACCGGTGGTTTCGGCGCCGGTGCGTCCAAGGTATCGGGGCCGTATATCAAATTAAAGGCCGACCCGGGCGTACCGATATTCTCGAGATCCGCGATTCTCGGGAGAATACCGGCGAGCGCGCCCGGATGCCCTCCATCTGCGACACATACACTCGAGCCAACGGGAGGCACGGTACTAGACATTGTTGCAAAATAAGCCTCAGATCGCAAAAGCTTCTCGGGCACAGCCTCGGCAAGGGATAGCCCTTTATTCCGGGCATACACTTGATAGGCAATAATGGCATGGCTGATAGTCGAGGACACGTACCCCGGACCTCCAAATGCACCACCGTCTTCACCGAGATAGCGCTCGACGGTTTCATCCACGGCTCGTTTGGCTGCATCAATAAGCTCTCCGCCGTGAGGCGGCCACAGCTTGGCCAAAGCCGCCTCAATGAGTATCGCGCCGTAAGCCATATAGGTGCCTTGATTGCAGTCCCGCATATAATCATGACGCATAAGAGATATTAAACAGGCCGGGAGACCCTTTGTGGCCAGCGCATGTGCCGCCGCAGCCCTGCCTGCGTCGTTGAGCAACGCTCCGGCCCAATCGAGGCCACAGACAATATTTGACGCCACACGATACGCCACAAATGCACGATGCTCATGGGTTCCGCCCGGCAGCGTCATAATAGGCCCGTCAATCCAGTATTCACAATGTACTGCAGCCAAAAGATGCTCAACGCCGACTTTCAGCAGCCCCTCATCTGAATCGAGCAAACCTACAAATGCGCGGCTGCGGATTGCAGCCATGTCGTGGTTGCTGAAGAAAAGCCCGAGAGTGGGCTCCGGTCGAGAAGTTAATGGTGATTGCAGCACGAGGCCCTGCCAGGCTTCAAGAAAGGGATTTTCCCGGGCAAGCATTTCCTCCCGTTTTGTGCTGTTTGCCAAACCAAGCCAGGACATTAATGAGTTGCCCGGCGAATCAGCATAATCGATTATGTCAAATTCCAGTCGTTGAATTCGAGATCCACTGATCGGTCCCTCATATTCACCATAATCATCAAGGCCCTTCTGGGCCTGTATCACCGTTTTTTCTACGCCGTCCACCCGCGCTCGCAATGTGATTTCCGCCGTGGATGGAAGACTCAACCTGAAAATCAGTCGATCGTAGCCGTCAAGATCAGCGGCACACTCTCGAACCATTCTGCAGACCCTGTTGCCGTTTCCCCGCGGCCATCGAGCCTGAACCGCGCACCAATACTGCCTGACATCTGCTCCCGGCGATGATTCCACCTGCCACGCAGGAAACTCGGATCGATATACGTCCATAAACCGTTTAAAAATCGCCTCGCTCTCATTAATCGGAATCGCTTTCATAAGTCCGCTCCTTAAGGGACGCGTTTTCCGGTTCGGGCAGTTTCGGTCGAATAAAGCCCGCAGGAATCCTGCCCGGCGGGACCGCCTGCGGGGGACCGCCCACGGGAGCCTGACTCCGGTCACCGTGTTGTCATAGTGTCCGATAGCAAATGCAAAATCAATACGGCGGACATTTAAAAACCGGGCATCCGGCACCGGGCATCCGGCATCCGGCACCGGGCACCGGCAGCAAGTCTTATTATTTTTATTTTAAACGTGGTATAGTTGCGCAACATGGGGCAGGCACCACGGATAGCATTTATCGGCGGATTCCTCGGGTCAGGCAAAACAACATTGGTCTGGGAGGCTGCACGCAGGCTGATGGCTTATGGAAAACGAGTGGGCATCATCACCAACGATCAGGCGCCTGACCTCGTGGATACAGCCCTCCTGAAGAGGCACGGACTAAACGTGGAAGAAGTAGCCGGAAGCTGTTTCTGCTGCAATTTTTTTGGCTTGCTAGACGCCACCAAAGCACTAAAAGATGCTGCAATGGCTGACGTGTTGCTCGCTGAACCTGTGGGGAGTTGCACGGACTTGGCAGCGACCCTCCTTCAGCCCCTGCGGGAGCTCTTTTCCTCTGAGTTCCGTCATTCGCCGCTCGCCGTGTTGGCCGATCCTTGGCGCCTTGCGACCGTCATGGGCGGTGGTGGTGGTGACTTGAATAGATATACTGCATATGTTTATCGGATGCAGTTGGAAGAATCGGACATAATCGCCGTCAACAAAATCGATCTCCTGGAGGAGCATGCAATAGCCGATCTCCGGAGTAATGTTAAGGCTGAGTTCCCGCACGCGAGAATCAGATTTCTGTCCGCCAGATTTGGAATCGGCGTTGACGAGTTGCTTGCCGAAATCCTTGAGTCAGATGCCGGCGAGCCACGGATCATAGATGTAGATTATGACACATATACAAAGGGTGAATTGGCTCTTGGATGGTTTAACGGTGAGTTTGGGATAGAGATCTCGAACACCGACCCGGATTGGGCAAAACTGTGCGACGATCTTCTTTCCGGTATCCAAGCGGGCCTGGTGAATGCGAACCGCTCAATCGGCCATCTGAAATTGCTCCTTTCATCAGAAACGGGCTACATTGTGGGAAACGTAACCTCGCCGTCTCAACCACCAGACTTGCGAATAGAAATGCCAGTTCATAGCCAATCGGCGCTGATGATTCTCAACGCCCGGGCCGAATTGCCGCCGGAACAGCTGGAATCCACCATTTACACGGCATTGAACAGTCTCGACGATGGCGCGACAAGTATTGAAGTAAAAAAAACTTTCTGTATACGCCCCGGGGCTCCAGCACCTACGTACGGCCGCGGGTAGCCCGCTTAATTGCGGCAATTCCAAATATGGACCTATTGAATAGGTAAAACCCGCAAATCACGGAGGAGAGATTATGATTCCTATAGAACCGGGTATGAAAGTAGCATTCCAGGCTCCACCCGAGCCGACCAATGAGCAGATAGAGTTTGTCGTGAGGATCGGCGCTCCATACGTCGTGCTTTGGACCGACGTTCCAAAGGCAAGTTCCGATTATTACGCCGGATGCAAGGCCAAGTATCACGAGGCCGGTATAAAAGTCTATGGATTCGGCAATGTAAACGTCCATAACCAGCCCGATATCACCCTCGGCCTCGAAGGTCAGGATGCAAAAATCGAGGAGTACAAGCAACACATCAGAAATTTGGGCAAGGCGGGAATCCCCTATACGACGTATGCCCACATGGCCAATGGAATATGGAGTACCGAGCGGGAGACCGTCAGGGGAGGCGCGCCGGCAAGAGGGTTTAACCTCGACACAGCTCGTGCAGGTCACTGGTACAAAACCGAATACACCTTGCCCTTGAGCCACGGCAGAAAATACTCTGAAGAAGAGATTTGGAAACACTTTGAGTATTTTATCAGGCAAGTAGCCCCGGTGGCCGAAGAGGCAGGAGTAAGAATCGGCATCCATCCCGATGATCCACCGGTGCCTGAATTGGCGGGCATTCCCCGGTGCATTTTTGGATCATTTGAGGGATACCGCAGAGCCCTCGAGATTGCTGATAGCCCCAATGTGGGCGTGTGTCTCTGTGTCGGGTGTTGGCTCGAGGGCGGGGAGCTTATGGGAAAAAGCGTGGAGGATACAATCAAGTACTTCGGCGCGCAAAATAAGCTGTTCAAAATCCATTTGAGGAACATCACCCGTCCACTCCCTCATTTCACTGAAACCTTTTTGGACGACGGGTATGGTGATATGTATCGCGTAGTCAAGACATTGCAGGAAGTCGATTTCCAAGGCGTTATTATTGCGGATCACATCCCCGAAATGGCCGAGGACCGCCGCGTAGGGGCGGCTTGGAGCGTTGGATATATCAAAGCTCTTGTGCAATCAGCGGAGAGTGAAGCATAATTTAGCGCACATCAAAAGGGCTGGTTAATGCGAAAGCTCCGAATCTGAAACGGCAAAATGGCAAATACAAAACCGTCGTGATCGGGGAGCAACGTGACCTCGCCAATCGAACTGTCTCCTAAGTTCTCCTCGACATGATTACAGGGCTTAACTTGCTGGATCTGTTGAAGACCGCTAATGCGCACAAGTCCCCTCGATCCATGGGGTTCATAGACGCGGAGAATCCAGCCGTCACTATCTTCGGCCGCCTTTGCAGCGCTCAAGACAACGGGTCCTTCTATAACGAGCAGCCGCGCGGCGCTAGTGCCGGCGCGCGTTGCCGTACGACCGGGTGCGGACACAAGAACCGGCTCGTTGAGCTCCCAGGCACGGCGAACCGTGTCCGCATCTTGCCATGGTCCAGCATGGGGAAACAGAGAATAGGTAAACCGATGGACACCCAGATCTGCTTGTGGATCCGGATATTCCGGCCCCCTGAGCAGCGTGAGCCGAATGACATTGTCTTTGACATCGCAACCGTATTTGCCGTCGTTCATGAGGCTGACACCGTAGCCATGCTCTGAAAGGTCGACCCAGCGATGCATCGGTACTTCGAACTTGGCCTTATCCCAAGAGGTATTCCGATGGGTTGGACGCTGAACCACTCCGCATTGTATCTCATATGTGGCCACATCCGACCGCACGGCTACGGGAAATTCTGCCTTGAGCAACACCTGTCGCTCATTCCAGTGTACTTCTGTGATAAAGTCGATGCGGGGAAGTGACTCGTAAACGCTAATCCGTTGGTAGATAGTTGTCCCGCGGTGGCGTCTAATCACGAGGACCGAACCGCGCACCGGTCCGCCTTCGTCGGCCATCACAGATGTGTTTCCTTCAAACTCGTACTCACGGAGCTCAAAGGAATCATGCACATTCCAGGCCGCCTCACGCTCGGGTCCGTCTTGAAACAGATGCAGCCGATTCCCGGGAGTGTTCGGGAGTAGTACCTCTCTTCCCTCGCGCTTGTCATATAGCCCGATAAGCTCGCCCCGATCATTGAGTTCTATGCGAAAAAAGGCGTTATCGAGGGTTGATTCAGTAACGGCAATGGCGTTTGCCGGCGGTTTGGCGCGACCCTTGACGACGACCTCGGCAAAACCTAGGGGTGCCAGCCCGGGACTTGCAGTAATATACCGGCCCCCTGATTCTGGGTTTTTATCTTCAGTCCACTGAAGCGCGGTGACCGAGCCGTCGGACCAGGCCAACCCTAAGCTTTGATCGATTCTGGGGATGTCCAGAACAACGATATCATTACGCTCCCACGACAGTGTATTAAAGACTACCAGAGCGTTGTCAGGACCTTCGGCGGTGAGGGAGTTTATGGCGCCGTGAATTGCAGTTCGAGCACCACCTCCTATCCGTCTGTAATCTTCAGCCGCTTCATCATAAACGCGTCCGATTGATGATCCCGGGAGAATATCGTGGAATTGCAGGAGAAGCAGACTTTTCCAAAGCTCCTTGAGGGTTGATCCGGAGTCTTGATCGTGACGCGCCATGAGCGAGAGAATTTCGGCCTGACGGAGCAGTGTCTCACAGCGACGGTTGTTCGTCTTTGTAGTCGCCTGAGACGTAAGTGTGCCCCGGTGAGTTTCCAGGTAAAGCTCGCCACGCCATACCGGTAACTCCGGTCCATTCCCCTCAACCCGGTCAAAATACTCCTCCTCTGCCCCCGTCCGGCATGCCGGCAAACCGGGGAAATCCTTTGCGATACGCGCGTGCGCTACCATCTCTTCAGTAGGTCCCCCTCCGCCATCGCCGTGACCAAAGGGAAGCAATACCTCATCATACACGGCCATTTGAGCAAAGTTCTCGACTGCAAAAAGAAGTTGCTCGGGCTCGGGAGAGCCGTTGTAATATCTTTTGAGTTTGGGAACGTGGGCGAGGATCTGAGTTCCATCCGTTCCTTCCCACCAAAACAGATTGTTGGGAAACAGGTTCTCAGCCTGCCAGTGCAGCTTGTTGGTGTAGAACCCGGTGAGCCCGCATCCGCCAAGTATCTGAGGCAGGGTAGCCGGGTAACCGAATACGTCGGGGAGCCAGCAGGTCTTTGGTCGCTTGCCAAACTCATTTTTGAAAAACTCGATTCCCAGCAGAACTTGTCTGATGAGGGACTCGCCTGAGGGAACGTTACAGTCGGACTCGACCCACATGCCACCGGTGGTTTCCCATCTGCCCAAAGCTACCCAGGTCTTGATCTCACTATACAAGTCCGGATAGTGGTTCTTGGTATACTCGTACAACTGGGGCTGACTACAGGAAAACCGGTACTCGTCGTCCATCTCTAGGAGCCGGCAGGCGGTACTGAATGTACGGGCGCACTTCCTTACAGCCTCTGATAGGGGCCACAACCATGCTACGTCGATATGGGAATGACCAGTAAGGAAAACCCGTGGCCTTTCAGGATCAAGCTTGATATCTTCCATCTCTGTTCTGAAAACTTTTTTTGCATTGACTACATCGCGCCTAAAATCATCACCCGTTTTCATGAAGTCGACAGCTCTCAACGCTTTTTCAAGCACTGGCCGGATTCGCAACTTCCGATACTCATCAGGCATCACCTGCACCGCCCGCCACGCAAACTGGAACTCTCTCTCCGCCTTCCGCAGCTCCGGGTCCTCGATCTCGAAAAATATCCCACGGAGCAGTGAAAATGTATCTTTCAGATCGGGCTCGCACAAGACGCGGGGAACCGAAATAAACTCCGCCTGTAACTTTATCGGCTTGTTAACGTCGGCATTGGTCAACAGAGTATCCAGAGACAGGCGTCGATGATTCCCATCAATGCCGGCGTATGGGCTGTTTTTAAACGACAGATGCCCCTCCCATGCTGTGCCGTCAAAAAAAAGATATGATTTTAATTGTCGACAATCGTCTCCGGCCACATCAAGCTCAAACTCGACAAACACCGTCTTCCCTGCGGGCCAGTGAGGACGCTCGGTCAGCGAGGTCCACCGGCCGGCATCTTGATATGTTCCGGGAGCCAAAAAATCGGCCAATTTCAACCGGACGTTTTCCACTCGCCTATGCGCGATTATGCAACGGGCGGACAGCCCTTCGAGTCTCGCTTCTATGATTCGTGAATCCATGTGTGTCGGCCTCCGCCGGTATTTGTGCTGTGAGGAAAAACATCAGGTATACTCAGACGTCGGCCGGACCGGCCCACAAAACGGCAATCCAAGGCAGCCGTTTTGAAAACGGATCTAGTTTTTCAGCGCTCCCACGAGAATTCCTTTGGTAAAATACTTCTGCAAAAATGGGTAAATGCAGAGTATAGGGGTAATGGTGATAATTACCGCCGCGCCTTTTACCGTGCGGGAGCTGATGGCGCCCATCATCTGCAGTGCCGACGTGTCCTCCACTTCTCGAAAATCAAGAAGTACCAATATCCGACGCAAAAACAACTGCACCGGCTGCTTTTCCTGATCACGTAAAAATATCAGTGCATTAAAAAAGTCGTTCCAATGGCCAACAACGTGAAACAGGGTGAATGTTGCCAACAGCGGTTTTGAGAGGGGAAGCATGATGCGATACAGCACGTTGAAATGTCCTGCTCCATCAATATATGCCGACTCCCGCAGAGCATCAGGTATCGCCATAAAAAAAGTTCTAAAAATGAATACGTTCCATGCCGTGATAGCACCCGGCAGAACCAAAGCCCACATGGTGTCAACCAATCCCATTCTCAATACGGCGAGATAAAACGGCACCAATCCTCCCGAAAAGAATATGGTTATGGTCAACAATATGGCCACAAGTTTTTTGCCCTTAAACTCTCTAAATGTGAGAGGAAAAGCCATCAGTGAAGTCGAAGCAAGCATTATAATCGTGCCGACGGCCGCGTATTTTATTGTGTTGTAGTAATACTGTATGATTCTACGATCCTTAAACAGCAGCTCATATGCATCCACCGAGAATCCCATTGGGAATATGCCGATTGACTTAGACCCCAAAACATTTTGATTACTGATGGAAAGGGCCAACTGTTGGACCAAAGGAAATACAAATGAAAGGCAGAGGATAAAAATAAAAACATACAGCAGCGCATCAAGTACGGTAAATCTATGGATTGCCATCAGCCGAAGGCAGTTGTTCGCTTACCCTCTCCATCTCCTCTTTCGTGCGAAGAAGCCGATTGTGTTCGTTTGACACCCGGCGCTGCACCCGGGCCTGGGCTCCCGCAATCATCTTCAGAGTCCTCGCCATCTGCTCTATTGCCCGCTCAATTTCACCCACTGCTTCATGCATTATCGCCGCATTGAAGCCCGCGGCGGGATTTTCCTCGTCATCCCAAACTTCAAGGAATAGCTCCAGGGCGGCGTCATAGGCTCCGGCCTTCACAAACTCATCAGCCATTTCCATTCTCGGATCTTCGGTTTCATCGTTGAGCAGATAACGATATTCGGTAACTTCATAAGGCGCAAGCTGCTTGGAGATCACCGGTAATAAATCATCAACAATCTCCTGATACAGCACAACGGCCGGTTTAATAGAATCGTCTCCCAACGGCTTCCTATCCTTTTTTGTCCCTGAAAGATATTTAGTTGCCATAATGGCGCCGGTTTTTACGTTTACTACGCGATAGTCGAGCGCAAGCGTTACTGTTCGCTCCAAAAACCTGCGAATCCGGGTAATGGGCTTGCCTGTTTTCTCATCCTTCTTTGTGTAAGTTTCCTTGACGGTTTCATCCCTTGCTCCCATTTCGGTAATATCGCCCACAATTATCGCCTCGGCCTTCACACGGTTTCCCACCTGCACCGCACTCATCCGAGAGTCGATTTCAGACGGCAGCGCCGCTGCAAGGTGCCGCGGACTAATTATCTCAAAATAGTTTGTGTCCAGAAGCGTGATGATCAGTCTATCAGTTGTATACTGAGCTATTCTCTGCTCGACCGTCCGGGCCGCATTTCGAGGAAGGTTGTAAGCCCTCAAGAGTGCCGCCTTGAATAAATCGGCAAAAGATACATACACGGTTCCTTGGACCGGATAACCAAAGTCCATGATAGCGATCCGCCTGGCTCCAACCATGTTTACTTCTGCAGGTTTCTGAACCACAAGGGGTACGGACGTAGTGCAGCCAAAAAAAACCAGCGTAACGAGCACTAACCCGACTACAACTATCAGTTTCTCCTTCACAGGCGGCGCTCCTCAAACTAAAATTCTTAAATTGATTATACGCATATATCGTAGTGTGCGCAAACAAATCGCCCTGATTACACGACGCTACTAGCACTGGTCCATCCATTGCGAGATTCAGGCGGAAATAACGAAAACCGATTGCCCCGAGCAGCAGGGTAGCGAATATAAGGGTAAACGCGCTACACTACAGGACTTAAATAGGTCACTTCGCCTGTAGAATTATGCGCACCATTCTCGACGGTTCAGGCGACGGGTGATTTAAAAGCTTGGAAGCAATACCCCAAGGGGGAAGCACACAGTGACGGAGCAACCGACGGTAATCAAGTTTTTTGCGCCGGTGGTAGATGGAAGTATAAATGCTCTTATGAATGCGGTCGATCAAAAGATGAAGCAAGGAATGAGGAAATTTATTCTGCTCATTTCTTCACCCGGCGGGTCGGTATTCCATGGTCTCAGCGCTTATAATTATCTAAAAGGACTTCCCGCAGAAATCATCACTCACAATTTTGGAAGCGTTGACTCAATCGGTGTGGTTCTATACTGCGGCGGGAAAAGAAGACTTTCGGTTCCTCAGGCTCGATTTTTGCTCCACGGGGTGAGCGCAAATTTTCCACAAAACGCAAGTCTCGAAGAGAAACAGCTCGAGGAGCGCCTAAAGGCTCTCAGAATCGACGTCGAAAATATCGCGAAAGTCGTTGCCGCAAATACCGGCAAATCATCTGAGGAAATCACACAGGCGATGCTCGATCGAACGACTCTCAATCCACAGCAGGCCCTCGAGTGGGGTTTGGTGCACGGAATCGAGGTCGATCTGTTTCCGCAGAACGTTGAGGTTATCTCTATCCAACATCAGGAACAGCGGAAGTGACAGAAGCTGAAACGAAACGAACGTCACATGTCGCAGTGAAGGAAGGTCTCCCATGCCTGAAATTGTAATACGAAACGCAACGGTGTACGACGGCTCAGGAACGGAGCCAATCCAGACTGATATTGGGATCGACGAATGTTTTATCTGCAATGTCGGTAACCCAGGGAACGGCAAAACCGAAATAGACGCCACTGGACTTGCGCTAGCGCCGGGATTTATAGACGTGCACACCCACGATGACGTTGCGACAATCGACAATCCGGAAATGCCGTTTAAAATTTTCGGCGGTGTCACATCCTGTATCGTGGGAAACTGTGGAATGGGTTGCGCACCGGTTGAAAATACACCTCGATCCGGCGGTATACTGCAGCGCAAGGAGTCTTTCCCGATCTTTCAGAGTTTTTTAGCATACATAGAATATCTTCAGAGCCATAAGTCGAGCGTTAACGTCGGGGTGCTTGCCGGGTTTGGTACGCTTCGCGAGTTTGTCATGGGTCAAAAAAAGACCGAGCCGACACAGGCGCAATTGAGACAGATGAAAAATCTTTTGGCGGATGGCATATCGGAAGGTCTACTCGGTCTGTCAACAGGCCTTATTTACGAGCCCGATATATTCGCCACTACCGAAGAGATTCGTGATGTAGCTTCAATAATGGCAGGCACGGGTGCTCCCTACGTAACTCACCTGCGGGATGAGGGAAAAGGCCTTATTAATTCAATAGAGGAAGCCCTCGACATAGGAGAAAAAGCCGGTGTGCCGGTCCAGCTGAGCCACCACAAAGCTGCCGGCAGCGAAGCATGGGGCAGCGTGCAGGACTCTTTGGCAATGATCGAGGAAGCACAGGCACGTGGCACTGATATCCATGCCGACCAGTATCCGTATACCGCAGGCAGCACAGTTCTCAAAGCCCTCGTGCCCAAAATAGCAGCCGGTTCATATCCCCCGGAGGTCGTCGTTGTGTCGGGAGCACCAAACCATCCTGAATGGGAGGGGTGCACTCTCCCGGAGGTTGGCACTTTGATGAGGGTGCCCTGGGATGCCGTCGTGTCCAGAGTGCTGGACTTAGAGCCGGATGTTACCGTTATCGCCCACATAATGAACGAGGAGGACGTACAAGAGGTAATGCGCCACCCAAGCACCATGATTGGATCTGACGGCATTCCGGTTTTGGGTGGAAAGCCGCATCCCAGACTTTACGGCTCGTTTGCCAGGGTTCTGGGGCGCTACGCCAGGGACCTTGGTCTTTTTAGCGTTTCAGAAGCCGTTTACCGAATGACCGGCCTGCCCGCAAAGAAGTTTGGATTGACCGGGCGCGGGGTTATTCGAGAGGGGGCATACGCAGATGTGGTGATCTTTAACCCGGAAACGATTATAGATCGGGGAACATTTGAAAATCCACACCAATATCCGGATGGCATCAAACAGGTTTTTGTAAACGGATCGCTAACCGTCAGGGACGGGATACATACCGGTGTGCGAAATGGTGTGTTTCTAAGGCGGTGCGCCAGACCACACAATCTATAAGAGGCATTGCATACATTATTGAGTATCTTACAGGCACCACGGCGCAAGGCCCGGGAGTTATCGTGAGCAGCTTATTTAAGCTCGGTAAACTCTAGGGGTCTGAGATGGCTATGCCTTGTCCGGGCCACCCTATGCGGGCCACCCTATGCGGGCGACACTGTCGGAGCAGACGCTGATCCTACTCCTCAGGTTTCTCTTCAGCGGCTACGTCTGCAGTGCCTACATCTTCAGCGGCTACGTCCTCAGTGGTTTCGTCCTCAGTGGTTTCGCCTTCAGCCAGTTCTGGATTATCATCCCTTTTTTCGAGCCGTCGTTGTCTTTTCTTTTCTTGTTTTTTTTGCCTTGCAAGCTCTTTTCTACGTTTTTCAGATTTATAGTTGTTTCTCGCCATACCTACTCCGGGTTTAAGAATGGATCACCACCGCAAAAAAAAAGACCGGTCGACAGCCGGCCTTTTTTTTGCGTTTTGCGCAAAACTAGTATCTATTGTTGGTCCTTCTTGGTTTGCTATTGGCCTCATTGACCCGAAGGGCTCTGCCGTCAAACTCAAATCCGTCAAGGGCTGAGATTGCGGCGTCGGCGGCGTCAACATCTTCCATCTCCACAAACCCAAAGCCACGCGACCTGCCCGAATATCGGTCTGTTATTACATCCGCTGATATTACGGTTCCATATTGAGCAAAAAGATTGCTCAGCTGATCTTCAGTGGTGGCGAAATTCAAGTTTCCTACATAGATTTTCTTTGCCATTCTTTCCTTCCTTTTTCATGACATCGAGGTTACGTTTAACTATTCATCAACGATAAATAAAATGCGATTCATCTAACAGAGGCTTCAGGATTTCTAAAAAGAAGAACGCTGAGAGGAGCAAGGTGGGATCCAAACAGGTAACTAATCGAAAAACGAACACTCGTCAAAAAACTCACATCCTGTGTCACACCGGAATCTTAACCGACCTGACACACATTAAACACTTGCTGTAAAGTAGCTTGGCCGTGAATATTTGTCAACCACTTTTCTATGAGCATTAGAAATTATCATAATTCCTGCAATTCGCTGCGATTCCGCTTTGTCACCTTCCATTTTTGTTGACAATTATTCTCTTCTGCGAGATCAACTTGGCCCGCTGATCGTCGGTCGCTCGGTAGCGGCAACGTAGGTAAGCTTCAGCACGGTCGCCTTTTTTCCCGAGACAAGCACGTCGTAGGAAGCATCCAACCGCCTTGCATGCGATTCTTCATCAACCAGATGGCAAAAAGTGGAGTCTCTGCCGACTAGGAGTACGGCGATGCCGCCCGGACTCATGATTCTGTCCATCTGAGTAAGAAATCCTCGGTAAATCTCTTTGACGGAATCCCGAGAAAGGTTGTAATCACCCCAGGGCGGGTCGGAGACAATTTTTGTCACGGAATTATCGGGAACCGCGGCGAGAATCGTGCCGTCTATAGTATCAAGGGAGATTTTGCCGGCGGCGGCAGATCGATTTTTTTTCACTTTCCGTCTTAGCAATGTAATTTTTTCCGAATCCAAATCAAAGCCGTAGATTTTCTTTGCAGGAAATGCGCGGAATCGCTCAAGCACGATCGCACCGTGTCCACAAAATGGATCCAGAAAAACATCCTGCGCGGCAGGTCCCGATAGCAGACAGAGGAGATTTGCCAATTCAGGCCGGAGCTCACCCTTTGCCAGAGACTTTTCAGTCGCTTTACGGCGGGTGATACGGATCATAATAAATCCAATACCTTCTCGACGGGAAAGAATCCATATCTCTAATTCCCCTTTTGCCCGCGATTCAGGTATGCGAAGCGCCGCGCGGACGGCGGCTTCCGCCGACGCCCGCGACCGCCTGTCGACGGCGCACAGGCGGTTCTCAAACGAGGTAACGATTCGGAAACTTCTGGCGCTACGAACTACAGGCGACGAAATAATCGATTGCCGAAAAATACGGCGGTCCAGCGACCGTATCATTTGCGGAATCGGGCTACGACCCAGCTTAGAAAACGACCTCAGGACTAAAAAGGAGTTTTGAAAAAAACGTAGATTGGCAATTTGCGTTGGAGCCCGGTCAGTTTGGTAAAAAACCGCACCATCCAGCATTCGTAAAATGCCGTCGGTTCTCAGAGACGGGTCAATGGCCTTCGCAATCACTTCATGGAACCCGGATGGATAAGTTGAATAATATCGATTCAAGCCCCTGGATTTACTCAAGGATTTATTACAATCTTATTTCGTTCTTGCCCGGCCATGCACTCCACAGCCCGTTTAATCTGTTCAAGTGGGAAACGATGCGTAATAATCTGTTCGGTATCGATAATGCCGGTTTCCATCAGACGAATCGCCTCCTGCATTGCAGCCGGAGTGGTGCCGAAGCTTGCGTCCATCCTGGCCTCGAGAAAATGAGTGTGTCCGCCGTCGAGCTCGAATTTTTCGTGCGTAGTGATACCAAAGACATTCCAGCGCGTGCCCCGGCGTCTCAGGTCTACCATGAGCTCAACCGCTTCAATTGGGCCGGCAGCTTCAAGTATGATATCCGGCCCTCTTGGATTGATCTCATAGACGGCAGTTTTTACGTTTACGCCGCGAGAGTTCAGCACGTGGGTTGCTCCCAACCTCTTGGCGTTTTCGAGTGCATAATCGGAAGTGTCCACGGCTATGAGGGTTCCCGGTCCGGCGGCCTTGGCCACCATTAAGCAGAGCAAACCGATACTGCCGACACCTATAATCACCACATCTTCGGCCAGTCGCATGCCGCTGTACTGAATTATCCCTTTCCATGCACCGGAAAGGGGCTCGGTCAGGGCGGCCGCGTCAAAAGAGATGCTGACCGGCTTGGGAAACAATGTGGCGGCCGTAGTTTTCATGTATTCGGCAAAGGCCCCGGGCCGCACATCGTCAGGTCCATCGCCGCCGGTAGTGAAGGCGCGCACGCAGTAATGGGCCAAACCTCTTCTGCAGTATTCGCACACTCCGCAAAATCCACTCGGCTGAACTATAACCTCGTCTCCCACCCTAAAATTGGTAACGCCGATTCCAACTGAAGCCACGACGCCGGACGGCTCATGTCCGGGGACAAAGGGAAATGAGACGTTTCTCCGGATGCCTTTTATGGCTTTGAAATCCGTGGCACAGAATCCGCATGACTTGATCCGCACAACTACCTCGCCAACGTCGGGTTTGGGCGTGGGTATTTCCTCTAGCCGTAGATCATCAAAATCGTGGAGAACCGCCGCAAGCATTTTCTCTTTCATTTTTATCTCAATGAGCTCTGAATATCCCGATATCAACGCCTGCTTCAAAGGCGAGGGCATCGTCGATCATCCTCCGGTAATCGTGCTTCGGTTTATATCCCAACAATGTTTCCGCCTTTGTAATGTCGCATCGCCAGTACCATAAGTTAGGAATGTTAACATCCCGAAACTCGACATTCGCTTTCTTAGCAAGATACGGTACAGCATCCGCCCACTCAACTCCAGGCCCGGTAACGTTGAATATCTCGCCGACGGCCTTTTTATCCAACAGCGCCCGGACTATACCATCCACGGTATCCCGCACATCCACGAGATCCTGCATCCAAGACTTTCCATGAAGGTCCCTGGGCACAACGAAATTTACTCCTCCGTTAATGATTTCTTCAATAGGCTTCCAGGGCTCAGAAATATTTTTTGCGTAGAGGGTTGCGGTTGGATCGGTGCCATAGCTCCTGAGATAGCCCGCGACACGGTCCGCCCTCAGGTGGCCCAATAACTCATCCGGGCCTGGTACCGTACCAAATCGAACAATTGTACCGGGCAGATGGAACTCCCTTCCGTATCCCTCGAGCATGCGCTCACCGAGTAGTTTGGCCATACCGTAGAAAGATGTTGGGTTTTGCGGATGCGACTCATCCATGGGAACGTATTGGGCATGAAAGGCATCATACGTTGCATTTGTGCTTGCGAAAAGCACACAGGCCAACAGATCCGGCTGCCTGCGCGCGGCTTCGAGCACGTTGTATGTGCCGTTAATATTAATCTGAAACTCAGTTTCTCTGGTCATGCCCTCTGGGCGACCCATGATATAGCCAAGATGCGCGATTCTGCTCATGCCTGCCACTGCCCTATTCACTGCGTCTGGATCTCTGAGATCACCGTAGGCCAGCTCCACATCAAGCCCTTTTAGCTTGTAGATTTTTGGATCATCGGATTGCGCAAAGCCTCGGACTGTATGCCCCGCTTCTATCAGAGCTTTTACCAAATTTGCTCCGATTCGACCGGTTGCTCCGGTTATTAGAATTCGTTCCATGACCCTACCCATTAAAAAGGTGGAGGCTATTCATAGACGATAGTGTCGACAGTGTTGCTCTTTATCCAATCCCAATCAAGCTCAACGCCTAATCCGGCGCCTTGCGGAACGAGAACGCAGCCGTCTGCATCAATATTCTCAAGCTCATCGATATATTCGGGAGCCATAATGGGAGGCTTATTCTTCTTGACTTTTGGATTTACCAGCCCAAGCTCGTAATAGTTGGTATTTCTAATCGAAGCGATGAGATGGCGATGAGCAAGTCCCCCACCGTGAAGCTCTACATCCAATCCAAAGCCTTCGGCTGCATGGGCCAACTTCATAACACCGGATATTCCACCATCTTCATAGCAGCCGGCCCTAACATAGTCGGTGCCTTTGTTCACGATAAAATCAACATGCTGTTCAAGACCAAATATATGCTCGCACTGCAAAATCGGTGTCTTTATCTTTTCACGGAGCTTTTCATGCCCAAAAATCGATACGCCTCCGTCGTGGTAGGGATCTTCGAGCCAAAAGAAATTTTCCTCGTCGCAGGCCTTCCCTACTTTTAGCGCGTCCGACCAATGAACATATTCGCACGCCGGATCTATCATAAGATCCATCTTGTCGCCAACCTTTTTACCCACGGCGTGAACGTTTGCCACCTCTCGTTCTATGGGCGCATTTCCCCACCCGTGGATCTTAAAAGCCCTATAGCCTAGCCCGCGGCACAAATCAGCGTAATCTGCAAAATTATCCGGTGTGCTCAAACCACTGTTTTCATCTCCATGGTAGGTGCTGGCATATGCTTTTATCTTTTTCTTCCAGCCCCCCAGGAGCCGATAGATGGGAAGACCAGACGCCCGACCGAGAAAGTCCCAAAGTGCGACGTCTATCCAGGAGATCGCCGTACGGTCAGTGTGTCTCAAACCTCGTTTTAAATCGTTATAAATTTTTTCACGCTCAAACGGGTTCTTCCCCAATAGGTATCCGGCAGTCAGAGAAAGATGGTGAGGGCTTCCGCCGGGCACCTCCGTAGTGATACCGGCGCTAGTGTGCATACGGAGAATGCTCCCTTGCTTTTTGCTTTTTGCACCATCAAGAAAGACATCGTTGAAACCGTTATAATCTTTTCCCAAATTTTCCACCGTATGCTCGTATACAATCAATTCAAGACGCTCTATTTTTGCGTTCTGGTCCATGGTTCCCCCCGTGTATTAGATCTTAAGAAGTATACACTCAGAATACATTCGATGGCGAGTTGCAGCAATTGAGTTGACGCTGCGTCATCAGCTTGCATGAAGCGCACAGCGGACGGCACTTGCCACAAGACGTTTGAGAAGATCTAGTTTATACCTGTTGTTTTTGTGAGGGCGGGCGCCGGCGACTGCCTTACTCGACGCTGCGTCAATATCGACGTTTTGGGTCGTACATCCATTAATTACCCCCTCGGAATCATGTAGACGCAGAGGCGTGGGGGCGACCGCTCCCGCCACGACCCGAGCGTCTTCCACCGTATCTCCGGCGAAATCGAATCGAACGGCGACAGATACATAGGCGAAGTCGATAGCGCGGCGGCCTGCGGACTTAATATATGCACAGCGCGAATGCGAAGGGAGAGGCGGAATGCAAATCCGTGTCAAAATCTCCCCCGGGCCAATGGCAGTGTCACGAAAACCCGGTCTCTTCGGATTTTTAAAAAAATCATTGGCGGCTACAATTCGACTACCGTTGGCCCCCGCCACCTCCAAAACCGTATCCATCGCAATCAAGGCCGGGGCTATATCCGAGGGATGAACGGCGATGCAACCTGTGCCGCCGAAAATTGAGTGATGCCGGCAGTTCCCGTCGGGTACGGTGGCATAGCAAGTTTCACCGCCGCGTCTACTACATACAAAATCGCCGTGACGATAATACATACAACGTGGCGACTGAAGTAGGTTTCCACCAATGGTTGCGCGATTTCTGATCTGGGGAGCCGCCACGTGCGAAATCACCTCCGATAGAATCGGCCAACCTTTCGAAATAGCATCCGCACATGCGATCTCTGAAAGGCACGTCACAGCGCCGATTCTTAATTCCCCGCTTGGTCCGATACGAATGCCGCATATTTCATCGATGTGCGCTACGCTGATTAAATGTTTCGGTCGGGTAAGTCGCCGTTTCATGAGATGCATGAGATCGGTACCGCCGGAGACGACGGTCGCATTATTATGATGCTTCATCGCCCTCACCGCTTCAGCAATGGTTTTAGGACGATGGTAGGTGAATATCTCAGTGATCAATTTGCAGTCCTTTTAGCAAATGGCACGGAATAGACTCGTCGGTCAGTCGCATCAAAAAGGGCGTTTGCCACGGCCGCTGGGGCCGCGACCATGGACGGTTCACCAACACCTTTTATCCCGTAAGGTCCTGAAGGCGACGGCACCTCAATGACAAACGGCTGCGGCTCCGGAGCGTCCAAAGCCGTTGGGATTTTATAATCTACATAGCTGTTATTCAGTACCGCTCCCCTATGATACTCAAGGCCCTCGAGCATTCCCCACCCGTATCCCTGGACGATTCCGCCCTCGATCTGCCCCTCAACGAGTGTGGGATTCATGGCAAATCCGACGTCCTGGAAAGAGCTGATCCGATGGATGATGGCAGAACCTGTTTTCTCATCGACCGAAGCTTCGGCGATTTGCGTGATAAAGATATGTGAATCCGTAAGCCAAGTATCGTTTGATGCGGAACCGGTTACCGATATTGGACCCACCGACGAGCTCATGGCCGTTCGCGCGAGCTCTATCAGGGAAATCGACCTACCGTTCTCATGCACCGCCCCGTTCTTGTAATTTACTCGATCCGAGGAGATTCCCAATAGGGATGATGCAAGCTTTTGAAGCTTAAGCTTAAGATTGACAACACCGTCGTGAACGGCAAGGGTCATGCCGTACGCCGTCCTGCTGCCTCCGCTGATTGCCGCATAGGGTGCGGCGTCGGTCCCTTTGGTGATTACCGTGACCGCCTCAATTGGAATCCCGAGCTCCTCGGCGGCTAATTGGGCCAACACAGTATTAACGCCGGTAAGGTCAACCGCCCCGGTGGTTATATTGACACCACCATCTTCGTCCAACGCGATGAGGACCGACGACGCACCTACAGCATTCATCCATTTCCCGCAAGCAACGCCTATTCCAAGACCAGGCCTTTTCTCAAGGTTATTAATGTATTTTTGCGCTGCCTTTAATGTTTCCCGTAGCCCGATAGACGGATATTGTTTGCCATCCACCGTGCTATCCCCCTGATTGACTGCGTTGTTAAGGCGAAACTCCACAGGGCTCATCTTGAGCCGCCGGGACAAAATATCCATCTGGGACTCAAATGCAAAGGTCATCTCTAGGGCGCCGGGGGCACGGTATGGGCCCGGCACCAGCTTATTTGTAAAGATCGAATAGACGTCGTAACGAAAGTTTGGTATGCGATACAACCCTCTCGTCCGGTTAAAATTGCCGGCCGGCGCGCCGGGTGAAGCACCGGTGTCATAGAATATATCCGCCTCTTCGGCAATAAGTTTTCCATCTTCGGTGGCACCGGTGCGCACTTTTAGTAAACACCCGGGCCCCGGGCGGGAGTCCATAAGTTCTTCCCGCCTGCTCATCCGTAGTTTCACGGGAGCACCGGCTAATTTTGATAACTCAACAGCGATAGGTTCCAAGATAAGAGAGGTCTTCCCGCCAAAGGCGCCGCCGATTTCCGGCGCCTCCACATCAACATTACGAAGGGGCAGACCGAAAAGCCGCGCCAACTCGGCTCGTGCATTGAACTGACCTTGCACGCCCGACCAAACCCGCAGAGTTCCGCCGCGTTCATATTTGGCGATGCAACAATGAGGTTCCATATATCCTTGATGAGCGGCGGGGACAAAGTACTCGTTTTCAGCAATTACATCGGCAATTTCAAAGCCCCGTTCTATGTCCCCTCGCGAATAGCGTTTTTCAGAGCATACGTTATTCAGCCGCTCCGACGCTGACGATCTCACAATCGGAGAATCATCTTGAATCGCATCGAGCACATGATACACCGGGGGTAAGAGCTCATATTCGACATGGACAACCTGTGCCGCCCGCTCAGCGGTAATAAAATCCACCGCAACTACGGCACCGATTTTTTGACCCGGGTAACGAACCCGTGAATCAAAGCAGGAGCTGTTCAAACACGTGATGACGCCCCGGACTCCGGGTATCTGTGAAGCACTCTCAATATCGATCTTGACAATCCGCGCGTGAGGATGGGGACACCGTAGCACAATGCCAAACAACATGCCGGGTAATACCATGTCATCGGCGTAGGCGGCAGAGCCGGTGACCTTGGAGGCCGCATCCGTCCGCGGAATCCGCTTACCGACGATCTTATGGCTATCCACGGTTACTCCCAATGCGTCCGGCCGCGTGCTCAACTGCATCAATGATTTTCCTGTATCCGGTGCATCTGCAGAGATTGCCTGAAAGAGCCTCGCGGATTTCGTCGCGGCTTGGGGCGGGATTTGCCTTGAGAAGCACCAAGGACGACAATATCATTCCGGGCGTACAAAAGCCGCACTGAACCGCGCCGCAGTCAATAAACGATTGCTGCAGTGGGTGCAACTCGCTTTTGGCTAAGCCCTCGATGGTGAGAATCGTTGTGCCTGATGCCTCTATCGCCAGAATCGAACAGGAGTTTACCGGCAGTCCGTTGAAGAGTACTGTGCAGGCACCGCAGGCTCCTTCATCACACCCTCGTTTTGTACCGGTGAGGCCGAGACGGTCTCTGATTACATCAAGAAGCGTCTCACGAATATCAAAATCCACGGACACGGTATTGCCATTCACGATGAGAGACATCGACTCCATTGCGGTATGGTTCTCCTATTTAGCTGCTTGAGATTATCTTTATCATGGTAAAATAATCCTGCCCATCGGCGCCCGCTTTGGTACCGGTGACAACAAACCCCATCTGCTTATACAGGTTTTGAGCGCGCTGATTGTCCTGCACCACGATGAGATGAACCGTGGACAAGTCGCGGCTCCGGCACGTCCCCAAAACACGCTTCATAAGTTTTTTACCGATGCCTTTGCCTTGCCACTCGTCACTTACCCCTATGCCAAAGGTGCACTCAGCCGGCTGATCGATATTCCACACGAACGCCCAACCCACCACGACGTCGCCAAGGACGGCGATGAGGTCGTACTTTGTTTCCGCCTCATTGTCTCTGACGATTTCACGACACCGATTTTTATCAGTATTTTCCGATAGGGGCCGAAAGAGTCGTTTTGACTCATCACTCAAACCGTTGTAAAACGTCGCGAGTGCTTCCGCGTCCGCCAATCCGATTCGGCGTATTGTTACGTGATGTGATCCGTTGCCCATTGCTCAAAATTGTATAGAGGAGTCCAGCCAAGCACGGAAGCTGCTTTTCCCATATCGTAGAGTGCGGGGATAGCGGTTCCAGAATAGCCGTTTTTTTCCAACCACGCGTATTCGGACGGCCAATATTTCTGCACCAGCCTCTTTACGTTTCTGCCGGCCTCCAACAGCACCGCATCGTCCCGAGTGTATGGTACATTATTCACCGTAAAAAAGGCTTCGAAAGAATCGAGTTCCGAACTCTTCTCGGATAGCGCAGTCTGAATCGCGCGCAGATGCGCCGAGGCGATATCATCTACTATACAAAATGCTCCTGTGAGTAAAAAGCCTGTTTCCAACATTGGCTTTGGCATAAAGGCCGGCGGGCGAATAGCGAGGGTTTGCGTGGCCCCTAAATGCCCGAAATGCCTTGCAATCTGCTCCTGGGTATTTTTGGTAAGACTATAGAGATCGCCCAATGGTGATTCTTTCTCCTCGGTCACCGGCCAAAAGTCAGTCGGAACCGAATGATAGCCAACTGCCGCGATGCTACTGGTCATTACGATCTTTCTTATTCCAAATCGAGAAGCGGCATTGTAGAGCCGCCACGTTCCTTTGATATTTGCATCGATATACGTTTCATCGCTGTAGGTCTTCCACGGATGCAGCGACGCAACGTGGACAATCAGCTCAACATCCTTGAAAGCATCAAAGCCATCGTCGTCGGCCAAATTCATCTGAACGTATCGATACCCGATTTTTTCAGGCTCATCTATCATATCGATACCTACAACGTCATACCCATCGTCGAGCAAAAGGGGTATCAGATGCGAACCCAGATGCCCGGCGGCACCCGTTACTGCGATGCGCGTAATTGCCATAATGACTCCTCGCGGGCTACCACGGCCGCTGGCTCGTCGACACTTCAGACTCCTCAGCTCGCCCAAATGGAGCTGTCCCGGCATTATTTACCAGAAAATCCATCCTGCCGAATTCCCCTCAATCACAGTCTGTACGCCGCGTTTGGATCCGCAAGACCAATAACGGCCCGATCTGAGATCTCCTGTTCTGTGGCCGCTCGAGTCTCTATTTTAACAACCGCAACCAGCTCATCAGGAGACTGTTCAGGCAATCCGCCGATAATATCTCGGCACGAGTCATGTTTGATATCGAGTTCCCTGCCTGTATCCAGCATTTCGGCAGATTCAAGCCACATATCATGGATGTTTGCGATCCCAAATGAAGAACCGGGATACCTGAGGAGATGTAGATAGACGGTATTTCCCTTCCTAGTCGCTCGCCAAGGAGCGAGGCCGGAACGGAACGGTCGTCTCCATTCACCGGTGCAGCCATAGATGGCTTCACCGTGTTTCTTAAGCCACAATCCTATTCTCTCCATGTTCTCCCGCTGCCAGGTCTGGACGCTGCCGTCCGCGTTGGGACCGACATTGAGCAACATGTTCCCGTTGAGGGATACACACGTGATAAGCCGGGTGAGCATCTCTCGCACGGTTTTTCGATTCAGGTCTGCCGTTGATACCCCCCACAGGTCAGCCATGGTATCGCAGAGCTCCCATGGACGATCTTCGGGCGTGATAGTCTGTTCCGGTGTACCAAAATCCTCGGGCATGAACGACCGATTGTTGATAAGAATTTCCGGCTGCCGCGCGCGGACAAAGCTGTTTATCTCTTCACTTTTCCAAGCTTGCGCCACTTCTTCCTGACTCGGCTCAAAACCCCATCCGGGGATGGAGCGCGGTGGCCAAGCGCCGTCGTACCAGAGAATATCAAGCCGGCCGTATTCGGTGGCCAATTCCTTAATTTGGGCATGGGCGTATTCAACGAGCTCATTCCACCCGTCAGGATCTCGGCGAGGGCCGAGCCAATACGCTTTAAACCGCCAATCAAGCAACGAGTAGTAGAAGCCGACTCTTAGGCCGGCGCTTCGGACAGCCTCGACGTATTCACCAATTAAATCACGCCCGGGTGTCATTACCATAGAGGAAAATCCGGTGGTTTTAGTGTTCCAAAGACAGTAGCCTTCGTGGTGCCGAGAGCCCATCACCGCATAGCGACAGCCGGCTTTTTTTGCCACCTCCGCAATCCTCTTGGCATCAAATCCTTCCGCACTAAATCGAGGCTCCAGGTCATGAATATACTCCTCAACGGGATAGCCGAGATCGTGCATAATCCAACAGTCGAGATCACCGACGCTATACAGGCCCCAATGAATAAACATGCCGAATCTTGCTTCCTGCCACCATTCTATTTCCTTTGACATCGCTGTTCTCTCCTACTGTTGTGATTTCTGTCGCAGCAATTATTCCATGGCTTTAGGGTACATAGAAAGCTTGTGCTTGACAGCGTATAAAGCAAGTTCTATGCGATTAGCCAGCCCCAATTTATCTAGAATCGTGCTCACATAGTTGCGAATAGTAATTTCGCTAAGGTTAAGCCGGCCGCCAATCTCCTTATTGCTTTTTCCCTCTGCAACGATCCTCAATACGTCCATCTCTCTTGGCGAAAGCCCTTGAAATGCAAATCCCTCCAACTGCGAATCGATCACGCGAAAGCGCTCCGCCAAGCGGCTTGCTGATTGTGAATCAAGGGCGATTTCCCCCTGCATGGCCGCTCGTATTGCCCGAATGAGGGATTCATTCCCTACATCCTTTAAAACATAGCCATTTGCGCCGGAACGCATAGCTTCGCTGACAAGCTCTTCTTGAATATAGGATGTAAGTATGATTACTCGAATATTGGGGAGTTTTTGACGGATCTCGCTGCAAACGTCCAATCCGCTACGATCGGGGAGCCTGATGTCCAAAACGACTACATCAGGGTTGTGATGTTCCGCAAGTGTGATGGCCTCCTTGGCCGTTCCACCCTCCGCCACTACGCGCATATCAGAATGGCTGTCTATGAGGGATCGAAGCCCCAATCGTACGACCTCATGATCATCTATAATCAGGACGCTTATTTGACTCATTCATCATCCTTCAGGGGGACGACCAGGGCAATTGTCGTACCATCGCCATTTTCTGAGTGAAAAGATACTTCTCCTCCAAGAAGACGTGCCCGGTCGAGCATGTCCCTCATGCCATAGCCCTTTTCCAAATCAGCCGGCAAACCTTGCCCATCATCCTCTATAGTAAGATGCAGCATATTGTCTTCACATTCCAGCGTTACCTCAACCGATCTAGCGTGTGCGTGCCGAGCTACGTTTGAAAGACTTTCTCTAGTAAATGCTACTATATGGCTGGCCCGGGTCGGCGAAAAAGTAGGATTCTCTGCTGCTTTCAAACGCACATCGATACCACTCAGACTCCGGGCTTCTTCTGCAACACGCGTGATCGCAATGGACAGGTCGGTCATACCTTCAGTAGTGACCAATCCCAAAAGAAATGTCTGCAGTTCCGATATCACTTCGTTTATTATCCGCATCAATTTATTCAGCTCTGAAGCCGCGGTCCGGTTATCTAGAAACTCTCTTTTGAGCGCTTGAGCCAACAACCCGGCGGCATAGAGCCTTTGGAATGTGTTGTCGTGCAAATCACGAGCTGCTCGTTTCCTTTCCACTACGGCCACCGCCTCGCGCTCCATAATCTTGAGTAGCCGTCCTGTTTCTATCTCAAGCAATCCTAATGCATGGAATATGTGGATTGCGAAAAGAGCTGCGAAAATTGATCGAAAAAACAGCGGTGGGAAGACAAAAAGTTTGCTGAAAATCTCTGAGTTTATAATAGAAGAAGGGAAAAAAGGCGCCTCAGGTCCAAGGAGACCGGCAAACGCCGCGTAGGCCGCCAAAAAAATCCCCGCAAGCAAGAAAGCTCGGCTAACGCGAGGTGAATCGAGGGATGAAATATTTGTTCGAGCATAGCGAAGCAGCGCAAGAACAGAAAGCATGCCGCCCGGGAGTCCAATTAAATACCGCGCGAAAACTTCTGAGGAATCACGCCATTGCTCGGAATTCCTGCCGGCAAATATGGCGACACCGATTGAAATTATAGCCCATATAAAAAAAACGCCAAGGGGAACAAGCCTAAATCGCCGGCGCATTTTTAAGATGTTGCCGGCAAAAACAAATAAACAAGCGAAGGATCCTGCAAGCAGGATCAATTGCAGGACCAGAAATCCGGTAATCACAGAATCAGCAAAAAAACGACGTTGAAAAGGAATGAATACTCCCCCCCACTCATGAAACCCATGGAAAAAACCGAAAGCCGCCAGCCAAGGTAGACTGTCTGCAATGTCCAATCGCGAATACCGCCTCGTTTGGCTTAGAATTGCCAACCCGATGGTAAAAAAAACTTGTCCGTATGCAAAAGTGATAACATGATTGTTTAGCCTGAGCCATTCCTGGAAAACAGCCAACATGACATCGTCCAGTTTATTAGAATTAGCATCCGACAGGAAGGGGTCGCCAGGAAGGGGTCGCCAAGACGGGCCAGGTCAGGCTCGATCCTTCCGACCGCGACATAAAAAAAGCCGTCCGAGTCTCGACCCGGACGGCCGTTTGTTATCTAAGTGGTTCGTCTATGGACGGTTAGAAGTGTCAAATGAAGGATCGAGAGCTTCAATGGTATCCATCAACAGTTGAACGGTATATACAGTGTTGTGAACGCCGAGACTCCGATCTTCCTCAATAAACTTATTGGGGGTATGCACTTGACTCCGGTGCACCCCATATGTAGTGTGTCTGCATGGAGATTTACCCTAAAACGCTGGACGAGTTTGAAGAGTGGTTTAGC
>NZCE01000032.1 GCA_002688185.1 Spirochaetales bacterium | reverse complement strand
TAATAGGAAGCTTGCAGCTGAGCCGCTACAAATCATACCATGCTGGTCCTCGGCGGGAAATTCACCCTTTTCAGCGATGGGCTTTTTGCAGGGGAGTCATTCATTATTTTTGTCGCGACTCCGGGGATGACCGGCATGTCTTTCAGCAACTTCGAGTAATCAATCATTTACGTGGCTCATTAGGTGCCTAATGTAACAGATTAACTCGGCTTCTACAAACGTACCACGCAAGGACCCATACCGGAATCGATTCATAAAAAAAAGCCGGCTGTTGCCGGCTTTTAGAAAGAGTGGAGGAAATCGCTCAATTTGCACTCCAACTTTCGCTATGTGGGGAACTGAGCCCCGGGTAATTATCAAACGCCTTCCGCTTTAGTGATTGCCGTGCCCTATAGAAAGCCACGGACAACCTCGCGCAAAACTCACATTTTTTCCACTCCCGAAGTTCAGGAGTGGAAAAACCCGACTGGCGGGTCCGTCATGTATGACCTCCCCATCACATGAAGTTCAATAACAAATTTAGCCCAAGGGTCATGCTTTGTCAATTTTTATCGGAAATTAACCGAAATTCCATCTGTCGTTCAGCTCGATCGTGTCATTCAACTATATGGATGCCATTCACAAGCTCGCGCCGGCCGGAATACTGACGAGCGATGTCCTCCGCCTTTTTTCTATCGATATTGTTGTGAACCGAGCCGTCCAGATGAATCGATTCCTTTTTTTTGATAAATCCTTTTCTGAAGGCGGTGACGGTGATGTGTCGGGCCTCTGAAATAGTTGGATCATCATTAATGATTCGTTTTATCTCATTGGCGGCTTGATCGGCACTTAACATATGCTACCCTCCTACCTATGTGGGGATTCCCCCTTTGTTGCCCGACAGCAATTCGAAATCCGGAGCGGCAGATTTCGATTTTGCTCGAGATTGGAGTTGCGCTCATGTTGTAGTTCTATAAGAATCATAAGCTTACGGGGACGCGTTGTCAAATCCGCTCTTGCTTCGGGTGCGCTTTCTCAAAGCAGGTGCAATCTTTTTCGATACCAGAAGATCCACGGCGGCCCCGGGCGGAGCCCACGCAAAGCTCCAAAGCTATGGCGTCAGTGTCTTGGATTAAATTTTGATACTCGGGAAAGCTCCTCAAAGAGCTCACGTTCCTTTTTTGTCAGTCGTTCTGGAACCACGATTTTAATTACCGCGTAAAGATCACCGGTGCGCGGATCGCCGGTGCGCGCACCGCCGTCATTCTTTCCACCATCTCGCAATCCCTTCCCTTTTACGCGAATTTTTTTTCCGTTGCCGATACCTGCCGGGAGATCTATCTGTGCATTACCAACCACGAGTGGAATAGTCACTTTGGCCCCAAGGGCGGCCTCCCATGGGGTGATGAGGACATCAGTCTCAAGATTGGGTCCTCTGATGCTAAATCTCGGATGTTGTGCGATGCGGATGGTAAGATACAGATCTCCGGGTTTGCCCCTTCCTGAGGCTTCTCCACCTTGACCGCTCAACCTGAGCCTTTTTCCATCAGTTACACCTTTTGGAATGGTAACTTCATAGGTCTTGGCAATCGAGCGAGACCGGCCGTCACCTTCTGTAATTACGGTTTTTAGCGAGATACTTTTTTTTCCGCCCTTGAAAGCATCTTCAAGAGATATGGTGAGATCCGTTTTATGATCCTGTCCGTCTTGGCCGAAAACCCCTGAAAACACATCGTCCGCTCCGGCTTCCTTTCTTGATTTGCCCTGCGTTCTGCCGAATCCGCCGAAAAGGGTTTCAAAAAAGTCGCTAAAGCCTGTATCCCCAAAGCTGCCGGATCCAAAACTAAAACCATTCTGTGCCGGACGTCGAGAGCCGGACGTGCGAAAATCAAAACCGGGTGGCGGAGAAAAATCCTCCCCCATTTGCCAATCTCTACCGAGCTGATCGTATTTTTTGCGCTTTTCCGCGTCTCCAAGTACTTCATATGCTTCGCCAATCTGTTTGAACTTGTCTTCAGCCCCCTTATTTTTATTGATGTCCGGGTGATATTTTCTGGCGAGTTTTCTATACGTGCTCTGTATCTGTTCCTGTGTCGAATCCCTCGCCACGCCAAGGATTTCGTAATAATCCTGATATTTCACCGCCATCCGTATCAACCTACTAATTCGAAAAATGAGCTCTTAAGAGAACTTGCCACTAATATATATCCTATCCGGCCCATACAGCAACTTGCACAACGCCGGGGGCGCCAAGCCGGGGGCGCCAAGCCGGCCGCTGTTTAGTGGAGCATTTATGGCGATTTGATGCTTCTACCGCCATGTGAAATGTGGTACCATGCGGCTATAACACTGAGGGACTAGATGCAATATAGAACCGTTTCTCCATCGGGAATAAAGGTGTCCACCATTGCTTTAGGCTGTTGGCAGTTCGCCGGCGGCGCGATGTGGGGAGATCAAGAAGAGAAGGCGAACATTCAGACGGTACACGCGGCGTTGGATCTTGGGATTACCCTGTTCGATACGGCGGAAGGGTACGGTGCCGGCAGATCGGAGGAAGTACTTGGCAAGGCGCTCAAGGGGAAACGAGGGCAGGCGATAATTGCTACAAAGTCGAGCGGCCCTACATTCGCGCCCAATGAGCTCGAGTCGGCATGTGACAAAAGCCTTAAACGGCTCAAGACGGATTATATCGATATTTATCAACTCCATTGGCCTCGTCCGGAAATGGCTGATGGGGATACGATATTCGAAGGCGTGGAGCGCCTCGTGGAGAATGGTAAAATTCGGCACTTTTCAGTCTGTAACTTTGGCGCGCAGGATCTTTCAGGGCTGCTCCCGTCAGGCGCTGTCGCAACAAACCAGCTTTGCTACAGCCTGCTCTGGCGGGGAATTGAGCATGAGATCGTTCCAAAATGCAGGGACAATAATATCGGCATACTGACCTACAGCTCGTTGGTCCACGGGCTACTCTCCGGCAAATATGGAAGCCTTGATGAGTTCCCCGACGGCCGGGCTCGATCGTTGCATTTCGCAAGCCGTCGACCGGATGTCCGCCACGGTCAAGATGGTCAAGAGGCGCTGACATCGGAAACATTAAAACGGATTAAAGCTATCTGCGGAGAGGCTGGGGTTTCAATGGTAGAAGCTTCATTTGGATGGGTAATGAATCGGCCGCAGGTTACGTCGGTACTTGCCGGGGCGGGAAAACCCGATCAGGTAAAACAAAACGCAGCCATAGCAGACATGATGGTCCCTGACAACCTGTGGTCCACTCTGACTGAGGCAACGGAAGATCTAAAGGCCGCTTTTGGCGCTCATGCGGACATGTGGCAGGCCCCGGGGCGCATTCACTAGATACCAACCGGCACCAAACCGCGTCAACCGGCCGCGCGCTGCAATCGAGCGGCGATAATCCCACCGAGCACCGCAACGTCCTCGAGGGGCAGAAAGGCTGTGATATCCTTCCGGAGGAGAAACTGAGCTTCAGGAGGAAACTCTTCATCGCCTAAATGGAGAACTACGGTAAACTCGATCTCCGGTAGCACCCGGATTGAAGCAGAGGCATCGCCAAATGACGTCTTCCGACCTCCGGATCTTTCAGCGGCGGAAAAAAAAGCGTCGGGATCATTGCCAAAAGCCTTCAGCACTCGATTTGGGCCCCGTTTTCGATAAGTAGGATAATAAAACATGCCGCCCGGGAGTCCGGCGAACGTGACAAGCTCGGGATTGTCATCTGCAGGGGCCGTGGACACGAGGTAGTGAAAGATGAGGATCTGTTCTTCAAGATTCAGATCGTCCGGTTCTATGTTGCCCGATGCTGTGTCCAAACGATATTCTTTCTGCAGATACGGCACAATAAAGACCTTGCCGTCGAGGATCACTGAACACCGTTTAGCCGCGGCCTCGAGATCCCTCAAGGACTGCAGCCGCCTCACGGCCAGCTTATAGGAATCATTATAGGAGATGTCGCCCACTTGTATGTCCTTTTTGGCACTGGGAGCTCCAATGGCACGCCGAACGGCTCGCCGTGCCGCAATGTTAAAAGCCGGGCAGTTTGAACCTGAGTACCACCTCTCCAGTGTCCCGATCGATTTCGATGGCATTTTCCTCACTGTCTTGAATCAATGGTTTGCCGGTCGCCATCTGGGTGAGGGAGTTTAAAAACGCCATGCCTTGATTGAGCACCGCCTCCAAATGTTCCGGCTCGGCGGGGCTTTCTTCTGTTCCACGCCCTGTTCTCTGCGGCCCGCCTTTCTCCTCAGTGGTCTCAGATAGAGCCTCATAAGCATTCTGATCGGGCTCCTCGGTCCCTACATCTATCTCAGTCTCGCTTGCTTCCAGGATTTTTGGATTTAAGTAGTGGGGCGTTTGCTCATCCAACTCGATTGGCGCCTGCCGCTCCGGTGTTGTTTCGATTGAATCTTCGCCAAACATGGCTCGAATCTGGTTAACAAACTTGTTTTTATTCTCCTGCCTGAAGTCCACCTCATCGCCTTCGCCCTCCAAAACGGCATCAAACAGCTCTTGTTTCAGATTTATGCCCGCCAGAACCTTCTCTTCAATTGAGTTTTTGGTGATTAGATTGATCACATTGATTTTGCTGCTCTTTTGACCAAGCCTGTTTACCCGGCCAGTACGTTGATTGAGCTTGGCCGGATTCCAAGGCAGCTCGAAGTTGATTACGCAATCGGCATTTTGCAGGTTTATCCCCACGCCTCCGGCGTCGCTTGAGAGAAATACCTTGCAATCCGGGTTTTCATGAAACTCATTGATAAGGAGTTGGCGCTTATTCACCGGGACTTTCCCGGTAAACTCCACAAAATCTACACCCAAGTCCGAAAGCACTTTGCCGATCAGGTATGTCATTGACGTCCATTCGGAAAACAGGACTAGCTTTCTCCCATTCTCCACGACTAAATCTTTGATTATCGCCACGAGCTCAACGAGCTTTGGCGAAATGTTGGTTTTTTTATCGATCAGGTATGTAGAGTCACACACCATTCTCATCGACAGAAGAATTTTCTGGATGCGCTTGATATCCATCGGTGTCAGCACTTTTTTGTTGACAATTGCCAGAAGACTCGTCAAATAGCCCTGGTGGATTTCCCTCTGCTCGATCGATAAATCGATATAATAGTTATTTACGATTTCATCCGGCAGGCTGTCAAAGACTTCTTCCTTTGTGCGTCGAATGACGACGGTTTTAAGCTTTTCATGAACGGCATGTAAATTGCGGTAGCCAAGCACCTTGTTCTTTTTGGTTTTACTCATATTCAGGTGATTGGCCGCAAATGCCCAGAGGGGAGTCAGCTGTGTTCGATCGGAGAATTGCATGATGCCGTATATATCCTCGAGCTTGTTTTCGAGAGGGGTGCCGGTAATTACCAGGGAATGATTCCTCGGAAGGGAGATGAGCGCTTGGTGGGTTTTTGTCTCAAAGTTCTTTATTCGCTGCGCTTCATCAAGAATTATCATGTCCGGCGACCACCTCGAAATGGATAGTACGTCCCGCAGCACGGCTTCATAATTCGTAATTTTAAAATATGACGTATCCTCGGCGTAAATCTGCTGCCGTTTTCTTCGGCCTCCGGAGATAACAATTGCTGTTTCGCCGGTGAATTTCTCGATCTCCCGCTTCCACTGATCCTTTAATGATGCGGGAGATACGATGAGCACCTTGGTAAATCCAAAAATCTGTTTTTTTAGCTGTGCAATCGTGATAGCCTGTATCGTCTTTCCAAGGCCCATCTCATCGGCAATAATGGCCGACTTCTTAAAAACCGCGAATTGAACGCCATCTTTTTGATACGGATAGAGATCGGTTTTAAGGAACGAATAATCAGGGCTAAAGTTCCGTTCTAGTTTGGCAACCTCCTTTTTGTAGAGGATGTCTTCCATCCGCTCGAGAAGGTATTCGTCAAACTGCAGCGCATCGTGTCCGTCTGAAGTGTGATAGAGCTTGTAGAGACGGTTGATTGAGTTTCTCGTGTAAATGCCTTGTTCATTAAAGAGGTTCTTCATGGCATCGAGGAGATCGGGGTCACCGATGTCCTCATAATGGCAGGCGGGCGCCTGCTGGCGGGAGTTCCAGGTGACATGTACAAACGGGAACGTCTCCTTTTCGGCTTGGGCGGCAACGTCTCTATTCCCCGCCATTTGGTCGAGTGCAAAAAGGAGATGCTTGCACGTTTCCAGATGGTTGGTGGCAAAATCGGCGCAGGTGCAATGGCCTGTTTTTTCTGATGGAGAGTATAGGGTTACGGTGTAGGCCCTGCCGGCATGATTTCTCACGGTGTGCGCGCCCTTTAGCGTCTCTCCCTGAACCAATGTCATAGCCTCCTTTTTTGACCGCTCCTCTCTCGCATCAAACGCCTGTTCCTTGATCTCTTCAGGTGTCAGAAACTCACTCGTATCCGGATTGCTGTCCTTCAAAGTGCGTGTACGTTTCTGCCGATGAGCTATATCGAGGCATGCCGCCACTATGTGTTTGCATCCGCTATGCGGAAATGGGCATGAGCATTCGGCTTTCACCTTGGCGCCGGCCAACACTATCCTAACCGCGTAATCACCATAATTGCCGTTGATTGAATATGTGTACTGGCCCGCAGCCGCATCTTCGTTCCGCAGCGTGTAATTGCCGAGGAAAAAGATGTTTTCTCCACGGGCAAAGATTACATCGGATTTGGCAATACTGCTTTTTATTGCACCGGGGGAGAATATGTCCATCGGCCTGTCCTTTGGCATCGAATATTCCGACTGTGACGAAATCGCGTCACCTGATTTTTGCACTCCCGTGACTATATGTAAAGGGCGTAATGGCGGCGGCGAATGATTTCTAAAAACAGGTGCGAGCTTTCTCGACTATGCAAGAGCCCGAGCGGAGCTCACGCTGAGATCGTAAAGACCTTTATCCTTCATCTATGTATAGGCAAAACCTGTTTTTAGAATAAGCGGCTTTCCTGCACTTAATCCACCCTTCTCTGAAAGCTCTGCGTCCTTCGCGTGACCTCTTTATTCACACCCGATGCGCGGACCGCCGATGCGCGGACCGCCGATGCGCGGACCGCCGATGCGCGGACCGCACAGAATATAATAGAGCTAGGGGCATGACCGACAACGTCGTGAGTATTATAGGCGCGGGTATCGCGGGGCTGTCCGCAGGCTGCTATTTGCAAATGAATGGGTATCAGACAAAGATTTTCGAAATGCACGACAGGCCCGGCGGGCTCGCCTCTTCTTGGAAGAGGAACGGCTATCTCATACAGGGCGGTTTCCCGGGTCTCGCCGGATCGTCCGCCGGCAGCCCTTTTTATGCTCTATGGTGCGAGCTCATTGAAATGAGCGGAGTGCATTTTCTGTATCAGCCAACGGAAGATGTATTCGAGTTTCCGGACGGAAAACGTTTCCACGTATACAGCAATCTCGACAGACTTGAAGCATATATGAATAAAATTAGTCCCCAAGATTCCGCAATTGCCGCTTTCGTTTATCAATGGTGCGAGGTTTTTTCAAAACGTCTCAATGCCCATCGACAAACCAAGGGAGCTTTACGGCATAAAGGACTATATTAAAATAGCCAAATTACTGCGCAACGTGCCCTTCATGAAAAAATGGCTAAAAACTACGGCGGATGAGCTCGCCGGAAGGTTCGAGAATCCGTTTCTCCGCAGCGCCATGCATCATATATTCTCGCCCGTGCTGTATGAGATGATGGTTCTCTCCGTGATGGACCAGGACGCTGCGGGCTATCCGGCCGCCGGCGTATCGGACTTCGCCGGGCGCATCGAAAAAAGATACCTTTCGCTTGGTGGAGAAATCCACTACAGGAAACGGGTTACCAAAATAATCGTCAAGAATCACGCTGCTGTTGGCCTGGAATTTGAATCCGGCGAACAGCGGCTGTCCGACATTATTGTATCGGCCGCCGATGGGAAGACAACTCTGGAGAAAATGCTCGATGGAAAGTATACTCACCGGAAGTTAGCAGGGCTTTATGCTCACATGAAGGTTAACTCTTCTCGAATTCTCATCTTTCTCGGGATTGCCGACCCCCTTGAAATGCTCGCATATAAATCAAAGTACATTCTTGAACAGCCGTTGGTAATCGCCGACGGGACATCATTTGAGAATATTGACATTCTGAAATTCAGCGCAATGCCGGACATCGTTACGCGGGGGAAAAGCCTGGTGAGGGTGGAAATGGAAACCCACAACGGCGATTTTTGGATCAACATGAGAAGGACGAATAAAGAAAAGTACACTGATGAGAAAGAAAAGTTGGCCGGTGAAATAAAGCAACTTTTGGAAAGAAGGACCGAGGGCATCGGCAAGAAAATAGAAATGGTTGACGTGGCTACGCCCGCGACTTTCGCCAGGTATACAGGGAACTGGAAAGGCTCGATACAGGGGTGGCAGAGCGAGAATCTATTTAAGAGCAATCCGTTTAGGAAGGAATTAAAAGGGCTTTCCAATTTCTATATGTGTGGGCAGTGGGTTGAGCCCGGGTGCGGTGTTCCCATTGCAGCATTGTCAGGGCGGAATGTTTCACAAATTATATGCAAAAAAAACAAAAAGTCTTTCGCTGTAATACCGCCTTAGCCCCCAAAAAAAAAGCCGGGCGATTTGGGGTACCCGGCCAGCGTTTCTACAAATGCGCTCTATGGCTATCTTCTGAAGGCATCAATGTATGAATCGGCATAGATCGATTTGTTCATTACCAGCTCCGCGGTAAGAATCGCATTGACCAACGTTTCATCCATGACATCGCAAATCACCGCATCAAGGCCGTTTGCCACGAGCATGGTGGCGAAAATCCTGTTGATGAGCTTTTTATATTTCGTGCCGTTTGACACGTTGCTCAGGCCCCCGACGATGTGGCAAGGTGGATCGGTAAAGAGCCGGAACTGAGAGGCCGCATCCATAATCTCCTTTGCCTGCTCTTGCATGTACTTGAGGGGCATGATGATTGGATCTAAAAAGAGCTGATCGGGTCCTATGTCATGCTCCATAATCTTGGCAACAATTCGGCCGGCATTTTCTACCCGTTTTGCCGAGTCTTTTGGACTGCCGGACTCATCCATCACGAGTCCGATAAACGACGCCTTATGCTCGGCTATGAGGGGAAGCATCTCATCCAGTTTCGTTTCATCTGCGGTGAGTGAATTAATAAGCGGCGGCTTCTTGCAGACCGGCATCGCCTCTTTGAGCATCAGGGGCCTGTTGTTGTCGATTGAAATAAGGGTATCGCACTCATCCTGGACACATTCGATCATCCAGCATAAGTCTTCAGGCTTGTTTGATGCTGTTCCCATGTTTACGTCAAGGTACGTCGCCTTTGCGTTCGTCTGTTTGGCCGCCCACTCCTTGATTACATCTGCGTCTCGATTCTGGATTGCCGCCTTTACGTCCTTAAACCCCGCGTTTATACGTTCACCAATAAATATCATTGCTTATCCTCCCTGCTAAACCAGCTGTGCAAGCGTCTGTTGAATGGTGGAGATGGCTCCGGGATGCGCCATGATCAAAATATCGGCTCCCGACTGCAGATACCCGCCCGCGCACGTCGCTTCCCAAGACGGGCCACGCTTTTCGAGTTTTCCCCATCCCGGTAGGATATCCTCGTCCACCGTCGCCTCTTTGATCCGCCACACTTCTCCCCCTACATCACTAATAATGGGTGTGGCCATCAGTTTATCGCCCTTGAGTCCTGCGGCGCGCGCGCGTTCGAGAATCGTGTATACATAATCGAATCCATAGCCCAGCGCCGCCGTGGTTTGGAACATAACGACATCATTGAGATTAAAACCGGCGTCTTGCAGAAGAATATTCACCTGTTTGCCTATATTGATATCTACAGGCGCCTCAGAAATAACCTTGTGCTTATCGGCCTTGCAAATGGCAACTATCGTCATGTAATTGCTCTCTTTGGCGGATCCGATCAGGCAATTCTCGCCGCGGGCTGCCTGGGAGCAGTCGGGAAGTATCTGGCTGTCCTTCTCATCGTCTCCGCATCCCCAAATGATGAGGGGAACGCCAACCGCCTTGAGCACGTCTTCCACAACCTTTGCGCAGTCCGCCGGAGATGCGTTTTTGCCCGCAGGATCCGCTCCGACTAATTTCAGACACAGAGCATCGACTTTGAACTCTTCTACGCTTTTCTGCGCCCATTCCACCGGAGAGTTGATCTCATCGCCAATCGCCGTCTTGAGGGTATCGGGCCAGTCAGGAACGGCATCGGCAATAAATCCGGCAATCACCGATTTATTCGGGATATCCCCCTCGAAATCGAGGAGAGGGAGGGTCGTTTGCCCGCCAACCGTGATAGTGGACGTTCTTGTTCCGCCCTGTTCTGTCGTAGCTCCGATTGTTACTTCATTGACTCTATCGGTCCAACGTTCTTTTACATCAGGCAGTTCCATTATTGTCTCCTTACAGTGTCTACGATGGTTTGTATTGGTCCCAGAACCGCCAATCCGTCAGTGTGGGCGATACTGGTATTTTCAAAAACCATCTGTTCAAGATCTTCATCATATGGAATATGGACTAATAGCTCGAGTCCAATCTCATCCAGCTTTTCTTGTATTCGTGGAATATTCTTTGGCTTGATCATGTTCGTGACCGCGTACGTTTTTTTGATTCTGCTTTTGAGACGCTTTACGATGTCCTTGATACTTGCCGCCGAGTGAAGGGATAGCGGGTTCTCGGTCACAACGACGAGTAAAGCGTCTACGTTTTGAGTAGTCCGTCTGCTCAGATGCTCCAAACCTGCCTCATTGTCATATACCACCCAGCGATACGAGGGAGCGAGATCATCGGAAAACTTGCGGATAAGACTATTCAAGTAACAGTAACAGCCCGCACCCTCCCCGCGACCCATCGTAATAATATCGAATCCCTCAGACTCGGTGATAATCTCATGCAATCCGGCCTCTACATACGCCGCTTTTGACATACCGGCGGGGAAGTTATGTATCTCATCCAACACTTCATCGCGGAGCTCGCCCACCGACTCGCTGCCGTCCACCCCAAGGAGCGTCGCCAAGTTTGAATCCGGATCAGCGTCGATTGCCAACACGGGCGTTTCTTCAGATTGCTGCAGCTGTTTGACAAGCAGAGCGGAGATTGTCGATTTGCCGATCCCGCCCTTGCCGGCGACAGCTATGCTTTTTGCCATGTATCCCTCCTCTCAAAGAGTTCGATATCGGTATGCGGCAGGAACATCGCTTTGCGGAACTCATCTACATAGTCGTTGGCACCCATAAGATCGTAGTAGGTGGTGTTGCTCCGGATTTTTTCAACCACGGCCAGCGCCTCCTGATAAAAAGCTACGATCTTTGCTCCTTTCACAGACGTGTTACCCACAAAATGAATGCGATTGCGCTCCACGTTGGGAATCAAACCGATCGTGATTGCATTTTCTATACTGAGATAGCTTCCAAAAGCCCCGGCAATAAAAAAGTGCTCGATGTCGTCAAAGGAGAGATCCAAACGCTCGAGAATTATTTTCATTGCTGCAAAAATAGCTGCTTTTGCAATGACGACGTTCTCGATATCGGTCTCCGTGATATATACTTCTCGCCCGTTTTCGCTCTCGCTCTTGTGGGCAACGACGTATTGAAGTATTCCATCGACTTTTCGAATTCTGTCGGATGAATCCGGAATGATTTTGCCCGATCTGTTAATAATGTCCTCGTTGAGGAGCACGGCTACCAGATCGATTATCCCTGATCCGCATATCCCGCGTGGCGGCCCTTCTCCAATTGTTTCGTATGTGATGATACCATTCTCCGAGCTCACTCGCTCGATAGCGCCCTTTTCCGCCCGCATGCCACAGTGTTCGCTTGCCCCTTCAAGGGCCGGACCGGCGGAAGCCGAGCACGCCATGAGCCATTCTCTGTTTCCAACGATGATCTCACCGTTGGTTCCTATATCCACAAGGAGACTCAGTGCGTCCGCCTCGTGGATGCCGGTAGAGAGTATTCCGGCGGTAATGTCACTCCCCACCCAACCGGCGATTCCAGGCAGGTAATACAGCAATCCCCTCGCGTTGATTTCCAGTCCTACCTCGACCGCCCGTATCGGTGACGGGGCAACGGATACCGGCACATACGGAGATCTCCGTATGTTGTCGGTTGGCAGCCCGAGGAGAAAATGCTCCATTGCGGTGTTTCCCGCGCATACGATCGCAGTGATATTTCGCGGGTTTATGCCGTGTTCTTTTGCAAGTCCTTCGATCAGCTGGTTGATGTCGTCAACCAGCAATCGCTGTAATTCTTCTATGCCTTTTTTTTCGGCTGCGATCATCCGGCCCGTAACTTCTCTGCCGTAAACTCCACCGGAATTGAAGCACGCTTTGGCCCCGAGGGTCTTTGTGCTGTTTACATCCATCAAGTGAGAGACGATGGTGGTGGTGCCGATATCAATAACCACCATGTAGTTTTCATCGGCCGTGTTGCCGCCCTCGACGTTCATCAGTTCTGAAATTTCCGATCGCAGGCCCACCGTGGCCGTCACTCGGTAGTTATGGTCTCTCAAGGTTTTGTAGAGGCTTTTGATGATTTTCAGGCCCGTTTGAAGCGACTCACAATCGCATTGCTTTCGGATTGCGGCGATCAATCTCTGGTGATCGGCCATGTTGTTGGCCAGCGATGGTTCGTCTAGCTTCAAGAACACCTTTTGTGTAAGAGGAGTAGGGACCAGCTCCTCTTTATACGCCTGATCGGCCTCAAGATCCTCAAACCGTTTTGCATCTTCATCGGCAAGAACCTTTTCCCTGGCAAAAGTTTCCTTGGGTATTTCCACCGTCAGGTTATCGTGTACCTTTATCTGGCAGGCAAGCACGTATCCCTTTCTGATCTCATCCCGCGTCAATTTGGCCGACACCTCATCGGACACGGTGCCCGTTCTTACAATCATTTTGCATCTGCCGCAGATTCCGTCACCGCCGCAGAGGTTGTTGAGCATAATGCCCGCTTGGGACACCGCCTCCAGGAGGGTTACGCCTCTCCTTACTGTGACGGTGGTATTTTGCGGAATCAGAGTAACGGTCTGGGTCGTCATTCCGTCTGCCATGGAAACGTTATCCGTCAGCTCCAGTTAGTTTGGAGAAATGCAGGAATCTCTCGAGCATTTTCAGGACCAATAATAACCTCCGACCAATCCGAGGTATCTTCAATCTCTGCGCGAAAAATCGGGAGCAGTCCCGGGATAATTAGCTTACGGTGCTTGACTTTCTCGGCAACATTTTGCTCTTGGAGAGCTTTTACAACCTTTTCCGCCGATATTTTGTCACCGGCATAGGCGTTGAGAACGCCAAGCCCTTCGGTATCTACCACGCAGATATACGACGGTATCTTGCTCCTCTCAACCTCACCCTCAACACTGAAATACGTGAGAGAGAAGTTGGTGGTAAATAATACCGGTGAGTTTTCGTCCGGGCCTCCAATCTCATACAGTTTAACCTCAACGGTATTCGGCACCTGTGGATCGGTATAGACGTCTTGCACGATGGTGAGGACAGGCAGAACCTGCCATGGCTCAGCACCGTCAACGATCACAATACCTGCGTATTTTGCCGCCATGGACGCCGCCATCACCGGCTCCAAGTCCGGATCGGTGGTTTTGATGTCTACTATTGCCGGATAGCCGAGGGCACGGACCTGTTTTTTTAAAGCGGCCCGTCTGGCTATGGTCATGGTACGCACAGTGTCGCCGAGCTTTTCGCAGTCGAATGAGAGTACCATATCCTCAACGCCCGCGTCTTTAGCCTTTGAGGTAAGGTCAGCCAGTTCCTCGAGTGTTGGTGCATAGACGGCCAACGGGAGCTTCAGGTTTGCAGCCAGCGCGGCCATGGCATCGATATTCGATGAATCCGCGCGATATAGCAACGGCCGCTCATCTTTCACAGCCTCAGCGACGGTCTTCATCGTCTCAGTGTCCGAGCCCATAATTATCGATGGGAGACAGCCCTTGTCTATAATGGTTTTCATCCTCGCAACCGGATCATCGACCCCGTCAACCTCAACGGCGCAGAAGCGGACGTAGAGTCTCTCACCCACACGCACAAACACGCTGCTATTGACGGCCGAAAGCTTCTTATCGACTTCTTCGTCGCTCAGTGACGCCGGGAACTTGATTGCTATTCCTGTGGGTCGATGAAACTTTTCCTCATGCCTAAACATGACCGTTTCCTGACCTATCTCAAATCGGCGTTCTTCAGAACCGATTTTCACCAGCTTCATCGGCGGAGCCGAAGAAGCCGAGAGTGACTCCGAGGCCTCATCGGACACGTGTGGACAGTCCTCCAAAGCCCGCTGTTTTCCCGCCACTTGCATTGCAAACGCCATACAGGTAGGGAACCCGCAATCCTTGCAGTTGGTTTTGGGTAGTGATTTGTAGATCTGCATTCCTGTCAAAGCCATATTTTTACCTCCTAAAACATCGGATCCATTTCTAGCACCGGATGCTGTACCTGCTGCAGATATGCAAGCAGTGCCTCTGGATCTTCCGCCTCATGTTCCGTTGCGATCATATCAAAAAGCTCGGGCATGCCGGCTTCTTCGAGATGCATTTTAAGACGATCCTCGACTTCATCTTTCAGCTGCCTGGGCATCCACGCGATGCGCTTGTGGCCTCCCTCCGCCGAGATAAACTTTGGGCTCGAAATATACAGCTTCCCGATTCCGGTAAAGCCGGGAGTCTGCACGCCTCCGCCGATCTGTCCGGCGAGTGTGGAGAAGGTCATACCCACGGGAGTCATTCCTGTAAAGTCCCGGTCGACGATCATAATGCCGTTGGCCTCTGGGACGATAGCCGCGATGCACTCAAAGCATCCGCAGGACGTCATGGGATCTTCCATAATGGAATACGCGTTGAATTGCTTGAGATTGCCGCTTGATTTTACGTCAATATAAGCATTGATATTCTCCCACGAGCCTTTTGCAGCGTCGACGACGGTGCCTTTTTGCACGGGCTCATTGGGTCCGTGTGGATCAATCTGAAATGAAGCCTTGCAATCGAGCCACGTGTAGGCGCCGCAGAGACCCAGGCGCTGCGGAGTAACGATGCAAACGTGGTTTGGCGCGTAGGACTGACAGAGGGTGCAGGAGTAGTAATCCTCTACATCTTCGTCGGTCATGTTGCCGATCTTGTCATCGCGCTCACTGTAAATCTCGCGTGCATCCGCAACCAACTCGTCGGCCATTTTCTCATCGGTATAAATTTTCGCCTGCACGCGGTCGACGATGCTCGAAAACTCATCGTGCATCTTGGCAACAAGGATCTCACCGAAGTCCTTGATTTTAAATCCTTTTTCATGTGCATCTTTGCTGATTCTGACCCAGATGATTGCCCGCTGGCCCATGTGAAAGATCCCGTTTGCACACGAGATAAACTCATGAATCCTTCGTTCAAGGACACTCTCAAAATCTCCCTGGAACTCGCGTCCGGCAACTTCCACTAAAATCCCAAGAGGATAGGCTTTGCCTTCTTCCATTTCCTCAATTTCAGGACCGAACACCTCAATTTTGCCGTCTTCAATCTCATCGAGATCCTTCATGCGGAGAAGCTCAAACGCCTCGGTATATTTGCCGCCGAATTGGACAAACATGTTTTCCTTCCGAACACGCTCACCTTCAAACCCCGCACCGTATGGAACCGGAATTGGAATTTCCTCTACCTTTATGGTCAAGCCGCGCAGCTCGATGGCGCGGCTGATTATTTCATCGAGCTTAATCCCCGAGATTACATGCTCGTAAGTGCAGATACCAGTCGGCAGAATCTGAGGAATCGGTTCATCCGCGATTACCGGAAATCCAAAGTTGATCGCGCCGGCTGCGGTGGCGTATTTTTCGTCGGAGATAATCTGGCCACCGTCTATCCCATCTGATCCGAGAGACATGACAAACGCGTGCACGCGCTCTTTGTTATACATGAGAATATTTCGCGCGGCAGTCATATCACCAGGCTCAACCCCGCCGAATGTCATCGCTGAACGAGCCGCAAAGTTCAGAGCGTGAACGGCTGCGGTGATCTCCCTTCCATAGGGCACCAAAAAAGTGTCCCAATTCATCTCGATCCCCTCATCAGCGAGTTGCTCCGCGATGGCCTTTCCATTGCTGTGGCCGGCCATAAAAACAAGGATATTCCGCTGCTGAAAGCCGCGGATGAGCTTCACCGCGTCTTCATTTTTCTCAGTACTTCCGGCAATAGCCACAAATCCCGGCATTCTGCCGTCAACGAGCTTGATTCCCTGCAATCTTAAGATGTTGTCGCCCGTGAATCCGAGCCACACGCCTTCAATTGGGCTGCCGTTCAGATATTTTAGGGACTCGATGATTTCCTCAGCCAGCAGGGTAGCAACACCCGAGTCCAACGTTTCCCCAAGGTAGGGAAGCCAAAGATCATCCGATGGTATTTCTCCTAAGAGGTTATTCGCCACTTGAAGCGATTCCTCGAGATCTCCAAGCTTTTCAACTTTTTGCCCGAGGAATAGTAGCATGATGGGCAGATTGTATGCCGTATTTGGATAGGCGATCGCCGCATCCTTGCCGTGTTTCTCTATTGCTTTTTGTAAATCTTCATCCGCGCGGGCTACCATGGCGTGCGCCCCACGGATAGCTGCGGTAGCTATGATTTTAGACATACTCGCAAACTCCTTTGCTTATCTCTAGTAAGGGTGTTTTTATCACCCGATTAAAGCCAAATTTATTTCTCTTCAGTCTACCCGTGGATTCAACGAGAAACCAGACCATCAACATATCCCAAACTTTTGGCGGCACGTTTTCTCCTGCAATCGGGACAGATGCGGGCCAAGTCCCTGAACTCATCCCAATTAAAATCAACTCGATCAATCATCTGAGCCGCCACGGGTTCGGCGACCATATTTTTTCCACACTCGTTGCACACGAGTAATTTTTTTCTCGATTTAAATGGAGAAATCTCCGCTTCTCCCGTTTCTTCGTAAATACGTACCTGAATTGTGCCGACCGGGCAGACAGCCGCGCAGGCCCCGCATGCGATGCAATCTTCAGACGGCTGTCTAAATGGCGCTGCAACCGTCCTGTTAACACTTTTCCCGGCAAAGCCGATTGCGGAAACCCCGATGGCTTCTTCACAAACCACCACACAGAGCCCGCACAGGATGCAGCTCCGCTGGCTCTCAGTAACCGAGGGGTAGGGCGTGCCATTCACCCCCATCTTTTTTGCGAGATCTTTTAGCTCCTCGGACTCAGGGCTTCGGGCAAGGAGTAACTTCATCACTCCCTCTCTGGCACGCGTCGCGCGATCACCTGCGACTGAAACCGCAATGTCTTGGTGAATCGGGTAGTTGCATGCAGTCACCAAACTTCTACCCTCCTCTCCTACAGCTTCAACCACACAAAGCCTGCATGTGCCCTCGCTTTTGAGGGCGGGATTGTGGCAGAGTGTTGGAATCCAGATTCCCGCCATTTTTGCGGCATCTAAAATACTCCTACCTTCTTTCACATTTACCGTAACATCATCTATTCGTACTGCAGGCACCACTATGCCTCCTCTACACCTTCAATATTGCGTCGAACCGGCATTTTTCGTAACACGCCCCGCAGCTGGTACAGATATCCTGATCGATCACGTGTAGTTGCTTTCGCTCACCGGCGATGGCGTCTACGGGACAGTTTCTGGCACACACGGTGCAACCAGTGCATGCGGGAGCAATGATTTTAAACAGAAACATACCTTTGCACTCTTTGGCCGGACACCGTTTCTCCGCAATATGCGTTTGGTACTCGTCCCTAAAATGCTCAATAGTGGAGAGCACAGGATTTGCGGCCGTTTGGCCAAGAGCGCAGAGTGATGTATCCGCAGTGAGACTCGCCAACTCGAGCAACGCTTCAACGTCCCCCTCTGTGCCGTCGCCGGTGGTTATTCTCGAAAGAATATGGTGCATCTGAGCCGTCCCTTCACGGCAGGAGGTGCACTTACCGCACGATTCATCTCTCAAGAACTCAAGAGATGCTCTGGCAGCGTTTACCATGCAGGAATCTTCATCAAAAACCAGCATCCCGCCGGACCCCATCGTGGAGCCGAGGCGGGTAAATTCATCAAAATCCACCGGGATATCAAATTTCGTTGCCGGAATACAACCGCCTGACGGCCCGCCGGTCCGCACGGCCTTGCATTCCCTATCGTTCTTGATTCCGCCACCAATCTCGTCAACAATCTGTCTCAGCGGCGTACCCATGGGAACTTCCACGACGCCCGCGTTTCTGATATCGCCTTCGAGACTGAGGGCTTTGGTTCCTTTTGAGCCGTCGGTTCCTACCTTCGAAAGCCAATCGCCCCCGTTGTTCACAATGTGGGGTATATTTGCCCAAGTTTCCACATTGTTGAGCACGGTGGGCATGCCTCTAAGCCCGTTCTCGACCGTTCGCGTAAACCGTGCACGGGGCTCACCCGCGTAGCCTTCCAATGACGCGATGACTGCCGTCGATTCTCCGCTCACAAACGCTCCGCCCCCGCGACTGATCTTTATGTCAAAAGAAAAGCCACTACCCAGAATGTCTTCTCCCAGAAAGCCGGACTCGTTTGCCTGTTTGATGGCGTTATTGAGATACTCAACGGCAACCGTATATTCGTTTCTCACGTAGATGTAACCTCGGCCGGCTCCGACGGCATAACCGCCTATGATTAGCCCTTCGATAACCAGATGGGGATTGCCCTCCATAATGGCGCGGTCACTATGCGCGTCAGGATCTCCCTCATCGCCGTTGCAGATCACGTATTTATCATCAGCGTTGGCCAAGCGGCACGATCTCCATTTGCGCGCGGTGGAAAATCCCGCGCCGCCCCTTCCCCGAAGCCCCGATTTTTCGACCTCATCAACGACATCAACAGGGCTCATTTCTCCAAGTGCCTTGGTCAGACCGCGATAGCCGCCTGTGAGTATATACGCTTCTATTTCCTTGGGATCAATCTTGCCGATTTCAGAAAGCACAATTCGTTTTTGAGACTGATAAAAAGGAATGCTTTCCTCGTTTTGTGCCTTCTCATTTGTCTTTGGGTCCTCGTAAAGCAGACGATCGATAATCCGGCTCCCAACTATAGTCTCTCTATATATCTCCTCTACGTCGGACTCTTGCACTCCATGGTACAAAACATCGTCCGGCTGGATGACGACGATTGGCCCCATTGCGCAGAGTCCATGACAGCCGACCGAAATTACTTCCGCTGATTCATCGGAGCCGGTCGATGCTGCATCCTCCTTAACGGTATTGGAGATCAGGCCGTACAGATCGGTCGAGTCTTTAGCCGAGCAGCCGGCGCCGGCGCATACGCGAACAGTTTTTATATTCGATTTTTTCTTTTCTTCTATAGTTTTGCGCCAGAGGTCAACATCCTGAGGTCTTTGCATCTTTGTCATGATGCGTTCTCCTCTGCGACGGGAAGATCCCGAATAATGGCTATTGCCGAGCTCGGGCTTACCCCGTCATAATACTGACCGTCAATAATCATTACGGGGGCCAAAGCACACGCTCCAACACAGTTGGCCGCCTGAAGCGTGAAGAGCCTATCCGCGGTCGTCTCACCCGGCTGGATGTGGTATTCCTTGCAGATAGCTTCCGATATGTCCGGCGCGCCTTTAAGATGGCAAAGAGTTCCCATGCAGACCGTTACTTCATGTTGCGCCTTAGGCGCGAGTCTGAATGATTGGTAGAACATGGCAACGCCGTATATACGGCTGAGAGGGATCTCTAATTGCTGCGCCATTCCCCGTAGGGCGTCGGCCGGCAGATATCCGCATTCGCCCTGCAAGTCCTGCAACATTGACACGAGCATCCCGTCGTCACCCTCGTAGCGACGGATTATTTTTTCAAGTAATTCATTTTCCATTCGCTTTTCCTCACAAAGCAGCGCAATAGCCCCCTACGCAATCTCAACAGTTACCTCAATACCTCGTTTATCCAGCGCTTGGGCGATTTTCTTGACAATCGCCTGTCTTGTTTCCAACTCACGCGGAAGATATGTTTTTTTATAGGCCGGATTCTGGGCAAGCCCAACAAAAAAATGCACTCGATCGACGCCGATCAGCATTTCAGCTAATTCCGCGGCACCGTCTCTGCTTTCTCCCATCGATTGCTTTTGCATCCCGTTGGAAAGCAGTTCACGCACCTTGGTAAGCGTAAGAATGCCTTCTGTAACCAGGTCTATTCCTTTAATCATTCCTGTAGGAGGAACTTCCCTGGTAAAGTCTTTTGGGTCAACCTCTACCGGCCGTTTGAGAACACGAGCCACGATTTTACTTGTAGTGCCTCCGCAAACGATTTTCCTGCCCGGCCTCCGCAAAAACTTCTCTACCAGTTTGCAGTCAAACTCTCGTATTGCGGGCGGACCGGCAAAAACCGTTGCGCATTTTTTTGTACTTCCTACCGGAATATTGGTTATGTTAGCCTCCGCCGTGCTAAACTACAGCTCCGCGGCCTGATGCCGTAAAAGATCTATGATTCGACCTTTGAAACCTTTCATGGTGTCGTCCCCTTCCATATTCTCGGGAGTCGAGCTTAGGTGCGGATCGGGTTCGTCGTTACTGTCATTAGAAATCGCTCCTTTTGCCTCAGTTTCTTCTCCCAATTGCGCCTCTCTCAGCATATCGTTGAATCTCATAGTAGCCTGCCTTGCCTTGGTGATGTGGCAGGAATTGTCCGCGAGAATTGTCACAGCTTTCATATTAGCTGATCTCTTGCACCTCGGCCTTTTCCTGTGCTGAAACAAGCCGCTCAGCGGCTTGGATTCGTTTGGCCCGGTTCTGCACTTCTTCTTCTTCAAAAAACAGCGCAGAAGTCGGGCAAGAAGCAACACAAGCCGGTTGATCTCCTCTGGCCAGGCGTCTTACACACAGATCGCATTTTATCGCGGTGCTGCCGTCTTCTTTCATCGCCATCATGCCAAACGGGCAGGCCTGAACACACATGCTGCATCCGATGCAACGAGCGTCATCGACCAACACGGGTTTGCCGGTTGCCAGCCGACTCACCGCTCCGGTGGGACACGCATGTACACATGCCGGGTCATCACAGTGCTGGCAATTTACCGGAACAGGATGTCCACTGTAATATTCAACATTTAGCCGGTAACTCGGTTTCTCGCCGCGGATCGCCATAAGCTCGACATCACCCGACTCCGAATGTTCGATTGCACAGGCTAGCTCGCAGGTATGACAACCGACGCACTTATCAATTGCCACGGTTATATGCTTTGACATCCGGCTATTCCTCCGGTTTGAGCGGTTGCTCATACATCATTGGTTTTAGCTTGAGAGCTTTTCTCTTTCTGTCGATATGCCGGATCATCTTGTGGGCGGCTTCCCTATGATCGAGCTCGAATTCCCATTTGCCTCCGGTCTCTTCCTCAATCTCCTCGGTAAGATATCTGTGGAGGTTTGGGCTCCCCATCACCGGCAACGGATGACCGATTACCGTATAGACGCCGGATGCGACAAAATAAAATCCTATGCAGACGGCCTTTTCAGACATCCATTCAGGTGCTGCGCCCGCAACCGGGAGATCACTTATGTCTTCTCCCAGCCCGCCTTCAGCCACGATATTTGCGAGGACTTTTAGTATTCTGCTGTTGTCGAGACACGCCCCCATATGAAGCACCGGCGGTATGCCCACCGCCTGGCATACTTCTTGCAAGCCTTTGCCGGCATGTTTGAAGGCGGCCTCCGGCTGCATCAGTCCGTGTTTTGCGCAGGTGATCGAATTGCATCCAGTTGATACCACCAACACGTCGTTGGCGAGAAGCTCCTTTACGATGGTAAGGTGCCCTTCTTCATACTCGATGTTCGGGTTTGAGCACCCGATTACACCGGCGGCTCCTCGGATTCTCCCGGCAATGACGCCGTCATTCAGCGGCCGGTAGGTTGATCGGTAGGTGCCGCCGAGGAAATTAAAAATCGATTCAGTCGTAAATCCGGCTACGGCGCCTTCTGCGACCTCGGGTATATAACTATCTTTGCCGTCCCTGTTGGGGAAGTTCTCGATTGCCTTTTCAAGGATCGCAGTGGCTGTATCTACCGCGTTTTCTTCATCAAACTCGATGTGCTCAAACCCGGGCATTTTTGCCTTTGGAGAAGTGGTTACGAGCTTGGTGTGATAACACTCGGCGGTTTGCTCGAGACCGGGCCAGACGCATTGAACGTCTACGATCATCATATCAACGACACCGGTCATGAGCGCCAATTCCTGCTGCATGTAGCTCCCAGCAACGGGGATCCCATGCCGCATCATAATTTCATTGGCGGTGCAGCAGATACCTGAAAGATTAATGCCTTTTGCCCCAACGGTTTCAGCTTTCTTCTTGAGGGCCTCATCCTTTGAGATGACAGCAATGATATCGGATAGGGTGGGTTCATGACCGTGAACGACCACGTTTACAAAGTCGTCCTTGAGCACGCCTAGGTTGGCTCTCGTTCTTAAGGGTTTGGGCGAGCTGAAAATGGCGTCGGAGAGCTCGGTGCCGATCATCGAGCCGCCCCATCCGTCGGCGAGGGAGGTCCTCAGTCCCTGCATGATTACATGTTTGTACTCGGCATCGACCCCAATATGGGTCCGGTGCATGGTCTCAACTACTTCACGATCAATTGAACGTGGAAGTATCCCAAGCTCTTTCCATTTTTTTACTCTGGCTGGAGGAGCGGTCTCCGCCATTTTCAAGGTTCCCGTCTGCCGGCCAAATTCATCTAGGGTGGCCAAAGCCACTTCTTTGACTATCTGATCGAGGGCTTTGCCCTTTGTCTCCACGCCGTACACTTCTGCCACGGCCTTGAGTTTTTCCGGATCTTTCACCGAGTAATCACTGTCGGGATCCTCGGCAATGAGAAGCAGTGTGTGGGCAATTGAGCGACCGTGATCCGAATGGGCCGCCGCTCCGGCGGCAATCATCCTGGCCACATGACGCGCCGCTATGGTGTCTCCGGTAGCACCACAAACGCCTGTTTTGGGTCCATTCCCAAATGGATCTATGCGACAGGGACCCATACTGCAGTGCCTGCAGCACAGTCCGAGTGTTCCAAAACCGCACTGTGGCTGCATAGCTTCATAGCGATCCCAAACTGTTTTGATCTGCTGCTCAGCCGCATGTTGGATCATCTCCTGAGTAGCTTTGTCAGCGAACGAGAAATCACTCGCCATATGTATCCTCCAAGGTTGTATTCACTATTCTCACAGAGGCAGTAGTACTTGTACAGGTAATACGCATACGTGTTTAAACTGCAGGTTTGGTGTGCTGTTGCTTAAGATGTTGACAGAACGGACACCGCCGTCTGCCACGGAATATTCCCGTATCCATCTCCTGCCTTGTGGTTTTCCGAGCGGTGTATCCGTGGCAGCTAGTCCAACTGGCGACGACGACAACACGCATACACATGAAAATCAGAGCTGCCAGACACAACGCCATTGTAGAATGAAACGCCCTGCCGTGCAAGAGGTCGCCCCACTACTAAAATGATCCGGTGCGCATTTTAGTGGTCGGATGCACAGATAAAAGTATGTTCTCAAAAATGCCCCGGACTACCTCATCGGCGCCATGAAGCACCGATCGCCCCGGTCGGTCCGCGCGCCTGAGTGAGTTGGTATACGGAATGAATCCCAGGATCTGCTGATCGGGCAACGCTGCCTCGATAAACTCGCGGTCTTCATTGCCGTCGACCTTATTGGCCACAAACCGAATATCGTTGAGCTTTATCTCCCGTGCCATTTCAACGATTCGTCTTGCGCCGTCCAGGGATCGCTGACCGGGTTCTACCACGATTAACATAGTATCCACGCCGCTGGTTGTGGCCCTGCCCAGATGCTCGAGCCCGGCCTCCATGTCCATAATAAGGACGTCATTTCTAAAGAGGATCAGATCGGCAACAAGGGCTCTAATGAGCACATTTTCGGGGCACGCACAGCCGCCGCCGCCCCTTTTTACCGCGCCCAGGACAAGAAGAGAGACGCCCTTATGGAGGGTGGCGTAATTGTCAGCAATATCCGAAACTTCCGGGTTCATGGCAAAAATCTGGCCATATTGGTTGACCTTTGCACCCGTCCTCTCTTCTATTAGCTCGACCTGCTTTGAGATGGGTACGATGCATTTTAATTCCTCCGACGAAACGCCAAGGGCGGCGGCGAGATTAGCGTCAGGATCTGCATCCACGGCTAAAACCCGATTGCCCCTTTCGGCAAGCAGCAGCGACAGCGCTGCCGAGAGGGTCGATTTTCCTACGCCCCCCTTTCCTGATATTGCTATTTTCATGAGCTCCTCTCTGGATGCTAAAATACCAATAAATTGCGGGCAGCGGCCACCCGGAACAGAATTGCACGCTACTCTGGAATAGCCGCACTTGGGTTGTCATCGCTGACGGCGTGAGTGTAAACTCTTGATCGGAGGGGATGCTATGAGTTCCTTTGAGAAATTGCAGGCCGATCTCATTCAGGCTTTAGAGAAGAACGCTACTACAAAAGCGAACCAAGTGGACATACTTGGGAAAGCTATCTCATCGCTCCCAAAGAACAAGGTTCAGAATTCGCCGTACTACGAATTAATCAAACAGATGCGCGAGCTGGAAAGTCAGGTTGATGAAAAACGGAACATCATCGCTCGATGGATTGAGATTGAAGCCGAGCTCAAGGATATGCGGAAAAAGACCAGGGAAATAGATTCTAGAGTTGAAAACCTTGCCGATGAGCTGGAAGTATATTACGAGAGCATCGGCAGCGCGGCTTTTGAGATGTACAGTGAAAACCCTTCAGTGTTTTCGGCCATGGATGAGCTTCTCGCGGCGCTGCAAGGCATAGAGTCAAACAGAATGGAACGGGAGCGAAGGCTTCAGCAATTGGAGTCCGGGACAAGGCCCGATTCATTGCTGGGTAAGACATTAAATAAAGGCAGGGGGCTGGTTTTGCGGGGAAGCCTTCGCACGGCGGAGATCCACAGAAACCGACAGTTGCGGGCCGTGGGAGAACGCATATGTGGGATCGATGAGCTGCCTGATTTTCCTGAATCCACTCCTCTTGGAAAGGCGCTCTTCCCTCTAAAAGACTTGCTCGATGATCTAAACACTGTCCGCGGCAAAGCCGCATTAATGCAAAAACAAAAGACAGATATGGAAGACGAGCGGGTCGTTATAGAACGCAAGGAGCGGATGAGAAATCCGCTGCGAAATATGGAACATGAAATAGACCGCATTGCAGCCGAGATAACGAGCATACAGTCCCGAGTCGGGGAAGCACATCTAGAGGGAAAGACAAGATCTACGTATTCTGAAGAGAGCATAGCCGGCGTCCTGGCAGATATTAAAAAACATGAGGCCGAAGAAAGAAGACTCAAGAAGCTCATGAGCCGGGTTGGCGCGGCTCTCGAGATTGAGGCGTTGCAGGCAAAGAAAGAGGGAATCGGCAGGGAGCTTTCTAGCTTAAGGAAACAGATGGAGGGCCTCTCGTCGGATCAGGCGAAGGTCCAAGAAAAAATAGAAAAGCAGACAAAGGTCAGAGGAAGCTTGAGCACTCTCAGGCTCACACCCCCGGTGCCCAAGACTCAACAGAAAAAAAAGACAACGACTACGAAGGGCGGCGGCTGAACCATCGTAAAAAGGTAAACGATAGTCGCCTATGTTCTTATAATGGATAGCGCCATATTTATCGGTGTGGATTGCAGCACCACTTCTACAAAAACCATAGCTTTTAATTCGCGTGGGGGCATCGTGACTAAGGCGGCGATTTCGCATGCGACTTATTCGAAAGCTCCGGGTTTAGTTGAACAGGACGCTGAAGATTGGTGGTCCGCGCTGTGCTCCTCATGCAGGCGGATCATGGGAAGTGGCCTGCTAGATAGGAGAAAAATCAAAGGTATCAGTATCACGCATCAGCGATTCTCATTTGTGCCGGTGGATTCGGAAATGCATCCAATAAGAATGGCGATTCTTTGGAATGATCTCCGGTGTGCCGAGGAGGCGCAAAAAGCGCGAACGGAGATAGGCACCGGTGAAATTTTTAAAGCCACCGGCTATCCCCCCGGACAATGGACGTTGTATAAAATCATGTGGCTTAAGAAACATGAGCCCCGCACGTACGAGAGAGCCTATAAAATCCTTTTGGTGCCTGATTTTTTGGTGTTTCGCCTCACCGGCCGGCTTGTTACCAGCGAGAGCTCGGCGGCCATGACCGGTGCTTTGGATATCGAGAACAAGGCCCGATGGGCAAGCTCCGTTGTTGAACGACTGGGAATTCGCCCAGGCCTCTGGGCTGAGCCAATACTTCCCGGCGCCGGATATGCGGGAGCGGTCAGCAGATCCGCCGCTTTATTGACGGGATTGCCGGAGAGACTCCCGGTGTTTGTCAGCGCCGGAGACCAGCCCTGCGGCAGCTTGGGAGCCGGGGTTAGAAACGCCGGTCAGCTCGGAATCAACGGAGGCACATCGTGCTCAAATGAGTTTTTTGTAAACAGTCTGCCGGATCGTCGGGAGCCGACATATTTTGTGGAGATCAGTCCCACCGGGCACTATATTATCGAGAATGATATACCAAGCGGCGGGTCGGCGGTGATGAGTTGGTATCGGGGGCAGTTTGGGGCGCCGGATGAGGCGCTCGCCACGAAAAACCGAGAAGACATCTGGGATCGGATCTACGGGAAAATGGCCGAAACACCGGTAGGCAACCGCGGATTTATGATCGTGCCGTACCTGCAAGGCGCATACGGGCCGTATTGGGATCAAGATGCAAGAGCCGCCTGCTTGGGATTAGGAACCGACATGGGAAGCGCCAACCTCGTACGTGGCCTCCTGGAGGGAGTAGCGTATGAGTCGCGGCGTGAAGTAGAGTTGATGTCTGAGGCGAGCGGCACCCAGGTTGATGAAATACTCATGTACGGCGGATCCGCGAGAAGCGATCTTTGGAATCAGATGTTTGCCGATGTGTATAACAGGCCTCTTTCGGTGCCGAAATCCACCGAGACCACGGCTTTGGGGGCGGCACTATGTGCAGCGGTTGGATCGGGAGTCTTTGATTCATTTGATGCCGCTATTTCGACAATGGTGAGTATTGAGAAACGCTACTCGCCTGATGAAAAAAGCGCATACCGGTATGACCAATATTACCGTAGAGCGTATTGTCGTCTCTATGACAGCATCCGGCGTCTCAACGGAGAGATCGCTCAGATAAACCGGGAATTAGAGGCTTAGGTTATCGCCATGGCAACAATCGCTGTGCTGGGGGCCGGCGCTATGGGGAGCGCTTTTTGCGTGCCTCTCGTCGATTCCGGGCATGAAGTCCACCTGATCGGCACACACCTTGACCGTTTATTGATAGAGGAGGTCGCGAGTACCGGGTATCATCCAAAGATTGATTCCAGGCTACCCGAGGGGATTTTCACCCATACTATTGATAAACTCTCCAATGTGCTGCGGCTCCAGTTGGATCTCGTGGTACTGGGGGTCAGCTCCGCGGGTGTGGATTGGGCTGTCAAAAAGCTCAGTGAGGCCCTAACACGGCTACCGCCTCTCTTGCTCCTGACTAAGGGGCTCCGAGCCGACGAAGGGATTATACGAACGCTGCCGGGGTACATGGCCGAGAGCCTCGCTCGCCAGGGCCTGGACCGCGCGCAAATCGGCGCCGTTGGCGGTCCGTGCATAGCGTCAGAGCTCGCCGCTCGACGTGACAGCAGTGTCGTTTTCGCCTATAGAGAGAATGGTGTCCTTGAGAAAGTTTCATCGCTGTTCGACTGTTCGCATTACCATATCCGAGAGAGCACAGATGTAATCGGCGTCGAGCTGTGCGCGGCCCTCAAAAACTTCTATGCAATTGCCGTTGGATATCCGTTGGGTCGCGCCGAGACCGGTGGTAAACGGTATAACGCATTTAACCCTTCGGCAGCCGTTTTTTCTCAGGCAATATCTGAGATGAGCTACCTGGTGGAGCACGGTGGCGGAAGTTTCCATAGTGTTTACGGTTTGCCCGGGCTTGCCGATCTGTATGTTACATGTCAAGCGGGGCGCAATAGCCGCCTGGGGCGGTACCTCGGGCGTGGACTTTGCTACCGCGAGATTATGGAAGCTCAAATGCGCGACGAGACGGTAGAGGGCGCGGTGTTGGCGGCTGAGGTGGGGCCTACGATCTTGGCTCTTTGTGAAGAGGGGGCGTTGGATCGAGGGCGGATTCCACTTGCCGTTGCACTGATCAGATCCATTTGCGATAACAGTCCGTTCTCTATAGATTGGGAATCATTCCCAGCATGTCCAACACTTCAAAGCTCGGAGTAGCGGGGAGCCTCGGCTCCGCCGGCCGCCGATGGTATCTCGCGCAACACCACCGAGGTTTCGATTTGTCTGTCGGGTATGTCCCAATAGGTTCTCAGTAAATCATTCCTTGTTTGTTCGTTGACGAGCTCAAATCCGTTTTTTTGATAGAATTGAATTGCCCATGAGGCCGCCTTCCACGTGCCGATGAGAATTGGACCCTCCGCCAAAGGCATAAGATGCGTTAAAAGGGCTCTTCCCACGCCCTGTCGTTGACGGTTCATTGTTACATAGGCGTGACGGATGAGAGTGACGTCCCGAACCGGCTGTAAGCCCATTACCGCAATCAGTTCCCCGTCCTCTTCCCAACCCCAGAAATCTACCCCCGAGCCGATTTCATGGTTGAGCTCTGCGCGTGACATGTACGGTTCTGAGAGACGATCGGGTGGGATGACGCCCCGGTATGCAGTAGCGCCGTTATTGATAACTGCACAGATCGAATCTCCGTCGGTTTCATTACATCTTCTGATCATTGGGATCGAGATACAGCTATTGCTTCTGACGTTTAGCCCGGGGCTTTTTTTGCTTTTTGGCGGCCGGTTTTGCTTTTGCCGCTCCGGACACCGCGTCAGATAAATCCGGTGAGTCGGGCGGAGGCTCCGTCGATGCCTGCTCAACTGCGGTGCGGGCATCCTGTAGGTGCTGTTCCTGCTCTTGGAGTACTTTCTCCCGCTCCACGTTTTTTGATTTGACAGATTTGATTTTCTCCGCGCGTAGTTTGGAGAAAAAGCTCGTAACGTAGAGGGAGAAAGAATAGAGTACCCCTACCACGAGGGTGAGGATGACCACAGCTACAACGGAGACATTTTCTATTTTGTAGCCGAATAGATTGAGTTGGGTAGAATATTGGGCGTTAAAGGCGATAAAAATCGCCAGAATGATAAGAAATATGATGCTAAGAACAAGTCTGGGCATTTGTAAACAACAGCATAGATATAAGCGAGCCGAGTTGTCAAGGAGCCCCACTCTCACTATGCTGTAGTTGCGTTTTAGCAATCATCACGCGATTGTTTCACGCGACTGTTTCACGCGACCAAGTCTGTTCGCCCTAATAAAGCTGAGGTCATCTATCTGATGTGCAGGGGTACTCCCGGATGAAAGTGTCGGTCATTACTGCTCTGGCAATCAGCGCAATTTCAGTGTTCTTTTCTCATACGCAAGCATTGAATCCTGTAATCCGGGCGTCCGCGGGCTATCTGGACTACGCCGTTGGGCTGCTTCTATTAATGGAGGTATTCGCGGGGTATAGAAAAGCAACGTACAAGTGGCCCTATTTTAAACGTAATCTTATATCAATCGGGATGGCGGCAGCCTTTTTTCTATTTCTTCTATCTCGGCTAACATCTTTTCCCGTGGCGGCGATCCTCGGAGATCTGGCGCCCGCCATCGTTATTATCAGAAACACACTGATTCTCCTAGGTGTTTTTACAAAATACAACCGCCTGTCGGCATTTCTCGAGCAGATCACTATCTACCCGGCCCGCACAATTCTCGTGAGCTTCCTTATAGTTATTCTCGTGGGCACGACCTTTCTCATGATGCCGTTCACCACATCCGGTGAGCACGGACTAAGCTTTATCAACGCCCTCTTCACCGCGACATCTGCGGTGTGCGTAACCGGCCTAATCGTGGTCGACACGGCCACGGCATTCAGTATATACGGAAAGCTGATAATTCTTGCCTTAATCCAAGTCGGCGGTCTTGGTATTATGATTCTCTCATACTTTTTGATTTTTATATTGCGCCGATCCGTGTCACTAGAAGACAAGATGTTGATATCTTACGTTCTTAGTGAACGAGACATGACAAAGCTGGCAAAAAGCCTTACAAATATCATCGCAACCGCTTTCATAATAGAAGGAATTGGGACGGCATTGCTGTTGCCCGGTTTTCTGAATATGCCGGATTCAGGATTTCCCACGACGGTGATGCTCGCCGTTTTTCACAGCGTTTCAGCCTTCTGCAACGCCGGCTTTTCTCTATTTTCTGACAGCCTTGAGGGGTTTCGCGGCAGCCCGTATGTCATCACCGTGCTGTCAGTTTTAATCATTTTTGGAGGCATCAGCTTTGCGGTGATTACCGATGTTCGACAATACTTGGCCCAACGCATAAAGCGTTTCGTGTCTCATCAATTGCACCGGCCCGAGCGCATCTCCATAAATACCAAAGTCGTGCTCACAACAACTGCGTTTCTGCTGCTGGCTGGAACTCTGACGGTTTACGGTCTGGAGCATGGAAGAACGCTGCAAACTCAGAGGCTTGGAACCCAATACCTCTCAGCGTTTTTTCAATCGGTAACCCTTCGTACCGCCGGATTTAATACGATACCCTTTGACTCGTTGCGGCCGGTTACCTATATTGCCATGGCGCTCTTTATGTTTGTGGGGGGAGCATCGGGAAGTACCGCCGGTGGGGTGAAAATAAGCACCCTCGTGATAATGTTCTCGTATTTGTCGTCATCGGTTAGGGACCGTGAATCGGTGACCCTTTTTAAGAGCTCGGTGCCAATTGATACTGTGGTGAGAGCTTTTCTTATTTTTCTCTTTGGCGTTAGTCTAGTGGCCATAGGAACGGTGCTACTTTTGCTTTTTGAGGATGCATCCTCTGAGCACATAATTTTTGAGACGGTATCGGCGTTTGGCACCGTCGGCCTTTCGGCGGGTATAACCCAAAATTTGTCGGTGGCCGGAAAAATTGTGGTGAGTGTGCTTATGTATCTCGGGCGCATCGGGCCACTTACCGTGCTTGCGGCTGCATCACTCAGTACAAAAAAAGTACGCGCGGAGTATCCGCGGAGCGAAATTGCTATTGGTTAGAATGGGGAGTCAGAGACGACATGGCAAAAGAAAAGGTTTTTGCTGTTGTAGGGTTGGGCAGTTTTGGGAGGAAGGTTTGCGAGGTAATAGCGGAGAAGGGTGGGAAAGTAATTGCTATTGATAACGACCCCGCGCTGATCGACAGGATCAAAGACACCGTAACCCAGGCGGTGTTGCTAGACTCCACTGATGAGGATAGCCTGTCCGGTGCGCCCCTTGACGACGTTGACGCGGCGGTTGTAGCTATCGGCGACAATGTTGCGGCCAGCGTTCTCACCACGGCCCTGCTAAAGCGGGCGGGCATTCGGTTTATCCTTGCACGCGCCATTTCCGAGCTTCATGAACAGGTGCTCAGGCAGATTGGCGCCGACGAGATCGTAAACATTGAGATCGATGAAGGACAGCGCATTGGGATGAGGCTCATGTCACCGGAAATTCTTGACCGCATCCCCGTCTCTCATGCCATCAGCGTGGCGGAGCTTTATACGCCCAAAACATTTGCCGGCAAATCGCTGCTGAAACTTGATCTTAGAAGAAAATTCCATGTAAATATCATCGCGTTAACCCGCGTAAACCTTTCGGTGGATGAGATGGGTAATCCCCTGCGGAATGAACAGGTGATATTTCCCCACGCGGAAGACGTTCTCGAAGGGACCGATGTGTTGCTGGTGGTTGGGAAAAATGAAGATATCGATGCTATGAGAGAATACTGATTGCGATAGGTGATTACTGATGATCCTGCTGGACAGGAAAACGGCTCTTGTGTTTTTTTTCCTCTTCTCCGTTTCGATTCTCGCCCTTGGAATATACGGCTACTATGCGATTCTAAGGAGCGGGGAGGAAGGAAGCTCCGCAATTGAAATAAAAGCTGAGAATCTGCTTTACATGTCCGTTGTCTGTGCCTCGGTCATCATAATAGCGTTTCTGCTCTTAGTTGGGAGGACTGTTTATGTCTCCCGTGAGCTCGATAAGTTAATCGAAATCAATAAATATGGAGATTTTTCGCCTGAGCTGAGCATGCGAAGGCTCGGGAAAATCGGGGAAAAAATCACCAATTTATATTATACCCTAAACTCTCTCAATGAAAAAAAGTCGTTGAAAATAAGCGCGCTATCGGAGCTCGTTGAGTACGCTATACAGAATATTGAAGTGCCATTAATAGTCACCGACGTGCTTGGTACTATCGTATACGCGAGCCGCAGACACGCGGAAAGATTTCAAATAAATAGATGGGAGCTGGTGAATACGCACGTTGCGTCCCATTACCCAATAATCGATTATCATGATGTCATTCTAACGCTGGATAAAAGTCGCTCTATCCTTGAGCTTGAAGCTGATTCCGGCCCGGTGTCTCTGATTCCTGTGAATAACAAAATGAATGCGCTCTCGTATGTTATTTGGATTTTTGATAAAGGGGGGCTTGTCGCCGAGCTATCACGGAATGTAGAGCAAACCGCCAAAAACAGCTCGAGGCTTCTTGGGCGGGTTTTTGGTCGGCGAAACGAGCGGCGATAGATAATGGCAGATCGAGTGTTGGTTACCGGAGGGGACGGATTTCTCGGATCGAATATAGTGAGGGAATTGCTCGATCAGGAGTACTTGGTTCGTGTGTTTGCCGAGCCCGGTCGAGATTCAATCACCCTATCCGGGCTGCAAATTGAACGCTCCGCCGGGGACATCAGAAGGCTTAGCGACCTGGAGGCCGCCTCGGCCGGATGCGACTATATCATTCATGCCGCGGCATCTACGAGTCTCTGGCCCACAAGAAGCGGGGTCTTAAAAGAGATTAATGTAGACGGCACGAGAAACGTCATTCAATCGGCGTTGGCAGCCAATGTCAAAAAAATGGTCTATGTAGGTTCCGCCAACACTTTTGGTTTTGGCCCGATTGATAGGCCCGGGGACGAGAGCTCACCTTACATGTCGGGCAAATACGGCCTGGACTACATGGACACAAAGCATGAAGCCCAGGGTCTGGTGATCGACGCGGTAAAACGCGATGGTTTATCCGCGACGGTTGTTGCGCCGACATTTATGTTTGGCCCGTACGACGCCAAGCCTGGCTCAGGATTGGTTATCATTGCCATAGCAGGGGGCCGGGTGCCCGGATACTCGCCAGGTGGAAGGTGCTATATTCACGTTCGTGATGCCGCGCGCGGAGCAGTAAATGCCTTAGTGGACGGCGCCGTAGGTGAATCTTACATTCTCGGCAATGAGAACCTTACCTATAAAGAGCTCTTTAGAAAGATAGCCACTGTATGCGGCGTCAGCCCACCAAAGATACCGTTTCCATCTTCGGTAACCAAGACCGTTGGTTTTTTTGGTTCCCTCTATGGCAACATCTTCGGTGTCGAGCCAAGGATAAGTCTACCATTATCAAGGCTCGTCTCGGAGGAAAGCTACTACACTCCCGAGAAAGCCGTACGCGAATTATCTCTGCCCCAAACCCCCATAATAACGGCAATTGAGGACGCACTACGCTGGCTGAATGATAACAGGTATATGGATGGTACATCGAAATGAAAAACTTGGCCGACCGCGTTGTAGTAATCACCGGCTCGAGCCGCGGCATCGGTGCAAAAACCGCATCGGCTTTTCTCGAGCAAGGGGCAAGGGTAGCCATAAACGGCAGGAACCCCGACCGGTTGCAGAAAGCCCAGGCAACAATAGATCCTGAAAAAAAAAACACCCTCGCTATCGCGGGAGATATGGGGGATTATGAAGATAGCAAACGGTTCATTTCGACTGTGCTTAAGGCATGGGGAACGATAGATGTGCTTGTCTGCAACGCCGGCATAGCTATGAGGGGGAACTTCGCGGATCTGACCCCTTTAGTGTTACGGTCCGTAATTGAAACAAATATCTTTGGGACCATGTTTCCCGCCCTCCATGCGCTTCCGATTTTAAAAGATGCAAGAGGAAGCATATTGATCGTTTCCAGCTTGGCGGGAATCCGCGGGCTGCCCGGCATTTCGGTATACTCGGCGAGCAAAATGGCCCTTACCGCTTTTACCGACTCGTTGCGGACGGAGGTACGGGACGACGGTATCCATGTGGGTATCCTATACGTGGGTTTTACGGAAAACGATCCCGATAAACGAATTTTCCGGTCAGACGGCGAGCTTATGCCTCTAAATAGGCCAAATCATCTCACCCAGAAAGACGTGGCGAGAAAAATCGTGTACCAAGTGCGCAAAAGACGCGATGCAATAGTGATGTCTCCAGTTGGCAAAATATTTGCCTTCGCCGAACGTTTCGCCCCATGGTTGGTGTCTTTTTTGTTGAGGAACATGAATGCCAAGGTGGCTGAGATGTCCAAATAGAGTTATTGAAACTATGTGGACCGCTTCTCGCGCCTGAAAACAAAATGCATATCGGAGTTGGCCCGCAGGTTTGAAAATGAATTGGCCATTGCTACGGCAAAGTGCGAGACAAGTACAATCCACAACGTTCCGCTCTCAAGAGATAAAACGCAGACAATAGGACCGTAAAACGCTGATCCGAAGGACTCTTGAAATCCCTTGGGCAGATGTACTGCGACGTAAAGAGCCGTATTGACGGCAATCGCAACCCACAAGCCGGCCGGCATAATAGTAATGAGTAGATAGCCACGGAACATCGTTTCATAGGCAAATAGATAGAGAGCCCAACTCACGACGTTGAGCAAGATGTCCAAAAAGCTCCAACGTTTTAGGCGCATCTGAGGATATGCGGCAAGCAATCTGGGTGTTTTTCTGGAGAACCACAGTATTGAACCGGCGATGCACGAGACTATCACAACCCATAGCAGCGTCCTGGAAAGCGACCAGTTAGACTGGGAAAATGTGAGTCCGACCATCGCCGGAGAAATATCGAAGACAGTCCAGAGTAAGATAATTGGGACGACAGCCGCCAGGGCTGCAAAAACTCCTCTACTCAACAGGACTTGGTAGAACGACCCGCGTTCATCGCCCCATCTGATCGAAAAGTGTCTTTTTATACCCTCTGAGATGAAGATAAAATGATATACGCCATAGGCCACGGTAAAAATGGCGAATGAGACCACCGCGGCGGATTCTTGGCCTTGCAGGGCATAGGAATAGCGCATTGCGACCTCCAAGAAATTTGCTTAGACCAACCTTGTTTATCCAACAAGGTACCTGGATTGGAGAGATTTGTAAATTGTCGGCATTGACGTACCAGTCCGGGATTTACTACAATTCTGTATGCATCCTTGGGAGGGGACATTTTATCCGTGACACACGTTCATCCCCCAATGGACATATACGTCGCCATTGTGTGCTCCGCGTATAGCGTTTGAGAGGAGATTTCATGGCCACTACGGCTGTCTACGATGAAAGCAAAATAAAAACCCTCAGTTCCCTAGAGCACATCCGGCTCCGGACGGGGATGTACATCGGGAGACTTGGTGACGGCAACAACCTTGATGACGGTATCTATATCCTCCTCAAAGAGGTCGTTGATAATGCCGTGGATGAATACATCATGGGATTTGGTGCGAGAATCGTAGTGGATATCAAGGACAATTTGGTGAAGGTGAGAGACTACGGCCGGGGTATCCCCCTCGGGAAGGTAGTTGAATGCGTTTCTATTATAAATACCGGAGCTAAGTACAATGATGACGTGTTCCAGTTTAGCGTTGGGCTCAACGGTGTTGGCACCAAGGCGGTCAACGCACTATCGAGTCATTTTAGAGTAGTTTCCTTCCGTGAGGGGAAGTTCTTTGAGGCAATATTCGAGCGGGGACACCTCAAGAAAAAGCACCAAGGCAAGAGCCCCAAGGAGAGAGATGGAACCTATTTCGAGTTTCACGCGGACACCGAGATTTTTGACGACTTTGGGTTTGTAGACGAGTACGTTGAGCGACGGCTCTGGAACTATGCGTATCTCAATAGCGGCCTTGTGCTTCAATTCGGAAAAAAGCGATTCGAGTCTAAAAACGGACTTTACGACCTGCTGTACTCGGAGGTGGAGGATGAGACACTCTACGATATCGGCTATTACCGTGGAAAACAGATCGAGTTTTCATTCACCCATACCAATAATTATGGTGAAACCTACTTTTCCTTTGTAAACGGTCAGTTTACCTCAGACGGAGGCACTCATCTGAGCGCATTCAGGGAGGGGATTCTCAAAGGGGTAAACGAGTTCTACAAAAAAAGCTACTCCGGTGTGGACATCAGAGAAGGAATCGCGGGCGCAATCGCAATCAAGTTGAAGAGTCCGGTTTTTGAAAGCCAGACAAAGCATAAGCTTGGCAACACCGAGATTCGTGGCTGGATCGTAAATGAGGTAAGATCGGCCATATCGGATTATCTGCACCGGAATAAAACCATCGCCCGTACCCTAGAGGACAAAATCGCAAATAATGAAAAGCTCCGAAAGGAGCTGAACGTTGTAAAAAAAGAGGCTCGTGAGGCCGCAAAAAAGATAGCTCTAAAGATTCCGAATCTCAAAGACTGCAAATATCATTTGAATGACGGCTCGAAAGGAGAGGAAACAACAGTATTTATCACTGAGGGCCCATCGGCGTCAGGCTCGATGGTTTCCGCTCGTGATCCGTATACACAGGCCATTTTCTCCCTCAAGGGCAAGCCGCAGAACGTATTCGGCAAAAATAGAACGGCACTTTATAAAAACGAGGAGCTCTTCAATATCATGATGGCCCTCGGGATTGAAAATGATATCGAGAACCTGCGATATGCGAAAATCATCATTGCAACAGATGCAGACCATGACGGCTTTCATATCAGAAATTTGCTGCTTACGTTTTTTCTCAATTATTTTGAGGAATTGGTGGTGTCGGGTCGGATCTATATCCTCGAGACACCACTGTTCCGTGTCAGGAATAAGAGTGAAACTCGTTACTGCTACAATTTGCGGGAACGCGATGCTGCACTGGATGAGCTTTCTAACAACGAAGTAACGCGATTTAAAGGTCTTGGCGAGATATCACCAAAAGAGTTTGGGCAATTTATCGGCGAGGACGTTCGGCTGGTAAACGTTAATATAAAATCCATAAAGGGAATCCAGGAGACATTGACGTTTTACATGGGAAAAAATACGCCTGAGCGAAGAGAGTTTATCATGGGAAATCTTGTGTAATCGATAAAACGATATGGCATATGTAAACACCCTTTTTAATACGAATTTTCTAGAGTACGCTTCCTATGTAATAAAAGACAGGGCCATTCCACACCTGGAAGACGGCCTCAAACCCGTTCAGAGACGCATACTGCATTCGCTCCTCGAGATGGATGACGGCAAGTTTCATAAGGTTGCAAACGTTGTGGGGCATTGTATGAAGTACCACCCACACGGTGATCAATCGATTAATTCGGCTCTCGTGGTGTTGGCCAATAAGGACCTATTCATCGAGAAACAGGGCAACTTTGGAAACATGTATACCGGTGATGAGGCATCGGCAGCGAGATACATAGAATGCCGGGTTTTGCCGTTTGCAAAACGGACAATATATAATCCGGAGCTCACCGAGTATGAGGACTCCTATGACGGTAGGAACAGAGAGCCTGTTACTTTTCCGGCAAAGATACCCGTTGTGCTTATTCAAGGAGCTGAAGGAATTGCGGTTGGCATGTCCACTAAAATTTTGCCCCACAATCTTATTGAGGTCCTTCAAGCGGTACGGTCGGCCCTGCAAGATGAGTCGTTCTCCCTATATCCTGATTTTCCCACAGGCGGTTTTATTGACGTCACCGATTATGAAGACGGTCTTGGAAAAGTTCTGGTACGCGCAAAGATTGATACCAAAGATGAAAAACGAATAATTGTTCGTGAATTGCCCTTTGGGACCACGACTGAAGCCTTGATCGCATCTATCGAGTCGGCGGCGAGAAAGGGGAAATTAAAGGTTGCCGAGATAAATGATTACACGAGCGAGGATGTTGAGATCGAAATAAAGTTTCCGCGGGGAGTCTATGCCAAGGATGTGATTGATTCCCTTTTTGCATTTACCGATTGTGAGCAGTCGATTTCGGTAAATCTGTTGGTCATCAAGGACAGGCATCCCACGGTGATGACCGTGACTGATGTCATCACCTATCACGCTGAAAAATTGGTCGCAATAGTAAAAAAGGAGCTCGAGATTGAGCGTGGTCATTTACTGGATCGCCTTCACGCGCGGACTTTGGAACGGATATTTGTCGAGGAACGAATTTATAAGGACATCGAGGAACAGGAAACTGCAAGGTCGGTAACCCGGGCCGTGATCGACGGCTTTGTGCCTTTTTCATCCCAGATCAAACGTAAAATCACCGATGAAGATGTCGAGAGGCTTTTGCGAATTCCCATTAGAAGAATCTCTCTCTTTGACATAAACAAGGCAAAAAAGGAGATGGAAGAGATCAGGGGCAGGCTGAAACAGGTCGGACACCATCTCAACCACCTTATCGATTATGCCACGGCATTTCTCGGTGGGATTATCAAAGACAAGCAGGCGGAATCAAAGCGAAAATCAGAGCTTATTTCCTTTGAGCGCGTCGACGTACGAGAGGCAGCGGAGAGAAACCTGGCGCTGAAATATGATGGAGAGAGCGGTTATATTGGTTATGCAATTAGGGACGGGAAGACTCTCTTTCGGGTGTCCCACTATGACCGGGTCCTGGTCATACGAAAAACCGGCGAATATGCGGTAATTAATGTGCCCGAAAAGCTTTTTGTGGACCGAGGGATGCTCGCCTGTGGGTTGGCGGACAAGGAGAAGTTGGCTGAAACAATTCTGTCCATCATCTATAGAGAGAAAAAAACCGGTTATGTATATCTCAAGCGATGCACCATCGAGCAATACATCCTCGAACGTATGTATTCACTTGTTCCCGACGGTTGTTCGGTGCTCAAGCTCACCACCAAGACCGATGTCCATGCAGTATTAATCTACAAACCAAAGCCGCGGCTGCAAAAACTCGATGATGATTTTCCGGTCGCTGATTATCTTATCAAGAGCGTCAAGGCCGGGGGTGTCAGACTGAGTACCAAAGAGGTTAAAACGGCAAAATTCGAGGCGGCAAAAACAATCGCGACGAGACGTGAAGCCGCCTCCAAAGCGACCGCCTCCAAAGCAAAAACTGCCTCGCCGAAAGGATCGCCAAAGGCCACACCAAAAGGTTCGCCGGCGGATGCTCCCGGGGGGAAATCTACAACCCGCGCCCGGCGATCATCGGGGAAGGCGCAGGGGAATCGAAAGAAAAAGCCGTAAATAGGGCCATCGACGGCATGATCGGCTACTCAAATACCATCTGTAGGCCGATCATTCCCGCCTGCTTCAGCCTATTTCTGTCTAAAACGTTGACGCACCGGTGCATTTTCGGGGATTATTTACGTGATGGGACTTACTATAGATCGTGGTATGCAGAAAAAGATCCTGCTTCCCTATTTCCTGGCAGGCTCGGGACATCTCGTCTCAGCCAATGCGATTGCGTGGTATTTGGGAGAAAAGTGTCCTCATTGGGATTTAAGGTTTCTAGAGCCTGCTGATGAGTTTGATGCAAAAGAACTGGATAACACGTACCGCCGTTTTTGGCATACGCTTTTAAAACGGCCCAAGCTGACGGCCGTTGGGTTCTGGCTCTCAAACGTTTATCTGCCAAATATAACCGTTGGAACATGTCATCGGGCCAATGAGAAATATAAGGGGCACGTCCGAGATTACCTGCTGGACTACCGGCCGGATCTCGTCATTACCACCCATTGGGGTTGTGGGCTGCTTTTTCAAGCAGCCCGTAAAGATTATAACATAGACGTTCCCCTTTACCTGGTGCGCAACGATCTTGGCGGCGCATTTTGGCCGCAGGATTGCGGCGCTGATACAACATTTGTCATGTCTGAAGAGGCAAGACAGGCATTTATCAACATAGGTCTTCTCGAATCAAAGGTAATTCGCGTAAATCCCCTTGTCAGACCCGAGTTTATCAATGGTGAAACGGCCATTGAAAAGGTTAAGCAAAAAATTGGGATAGAAGATAGGGATTTTACCGTCCTCATGTCAGCAGGTGGTGAGGGAATCGGGAGGATCGAAGCCACTGCCAAAATCATTTTGGATGTAGCCAAGGAGCGCGGAAAGGAGATAAAAGTCGTAATTATCACCGGGAGAAATCAAAAGCTCTATCACGATTTGCGCGAGGAGTTTGATGAGGCTACCGTTAAGGTCCTCGGATACCGCGACGATATGCATGATTTAATGGTAGCGTCTGATTTAGTTGTGGGAAAATGCGGTGCCAACTACACGATGGAAACTCTCATGTCCAGAAGACCTTTTCTTATCAGCCAGATTGGTGCACCAAATGAGGAATACAACAAGGATTTTGTGGTGAATCATGGGTACGGCTGGTACGCCTCTCGACCCGTTGAGCTGATCGAGATTTTTACAAAAATATTCACCGACGATGGCGAGCTCGAGGAGAAGCAGAGAAACTTGGGATCCATGCCCAACAAGAGCGGCGCGGAACAGATCGCCGATTATATCATCGACGCCGTGCAAAACCCGGCGGCGAAAGTTCCCTCGGTGTAAGAACTTGCAATATTCATCTAGAGGAATCTGTCATAGACAGGATCTACTCCTACCCATCTTCCCGACGGAATTGCGGGGATTTCTTTCCGCTGTTCTTCTGAAAGAATCAGCTCAGCGCCGGCAAGACTGTCCTTTATCTGCTCCATATTCCTCGCCCCGAGTATGGGCGCCGTGATGCGCGGTTCCGCCATCACCCAAGCCAATGCGAGTTGAGCGGGAGTCGCGCCGAGCTTTTCGGCGGCGTCGACAAAAGCCTCAACAATGTCGAACATCGTATCATGTAGGTATCGCACTCGATATGATTCATTGTCATCCAGCCGGGACGCAGCCGGAAGCTCGGCGCCCCTCTTGTATTTCCCCGTGAGAACGCCGCCGCCAAGGGGATTATAGGCAATTACGCCAAGGCCCTGGTCCTCGCAGAGGGGAAGAATCTCCAATTCTATACCTCGGTTGAGGGCGTTATATACCGGCTGGATACTAACAAAACGCGTAAAGTTGTGCAGATCCGAAAGATAGAGATATTGTGCCAGCTGCCACCCATTGAGATTTGAGCATGCAACGTAGCGCACCTTCCCCTGTCGGACTAGATCCTCGAGGGCTGCCAGAGTCTCCTCCGGGGGCACGTCTGGATCCCATCGATGGATCTGGTAGAGATCTATTACGTCGGTCTGTAATCTTCTCAGGCTATCTTCTACCGCCAGCTGGATGTGGAGACGTGACAGTCCACCTTCATTTGGACCGGATCCCATGTCTCCATAGACCTTTGTAGCCAGGACCACGCTGTTCCTGTTTTTCCTCTCAGCGATCCATTTACCGACTACGATTTCAGAGCCGCCATTGGAATATGCGTTAGCGGTATCCAAAAAGTTGTAGCCTCTCTCAACAAAGTAATCCATGATGGCGAAAGACGTCTTTTCATCGGCTTCTCTGCCAAACGTCATGGTTCCCAGACAAACCGGCGACACTTTCATTCCTGCTTTTCCCAATCTTTTGTATTCCATATATATTCCTCACTACACCAGATTTGGATCTTTATCCTTTAACTTTGCCAAAGCGACTCGAGCCTTCCGTTGTACCTGTATCTCATACGGACATTTCACGCGAGTTGCCTCATCGAGCAAAACGCCCTCATCCCAATGTTTCGAATTAAACATTTCTCTGGCTTTTTCCTCCAAGCTAAACCATCCGGCAAGCCTGACCCTCAGTGCATAGTCAGCCGGGTTATGCTCAAGATAGTCTATCATCTGTCTATCTACGTAGCCCTCCAAGCGGAACAGCTCCATGAGGGAATCACTACAATCTCCACACTGCCGGCACACATATGCGCCAAGCTCCGGAGCATGTTTTAGTATCCCTTTCCGCTCGTCTTCGGATGCAGCACCCTCACATACCGCCTCGGCTGCTTGGTACACATGCTCGACACTATTCATGCCGCAGACTAGTACATCCGAGCCGCTACCGAGGGCATAGCGGATTGCCTGACGCGGAGAACGATAGAGAAAACCGTCGGCCAGAGGCTTCATTGCTGTAATACCTACACGCTTCCGGCGCGCATAAGGGAAAATCTCGTTGGTGATCTCCGGGAGATACATGTCCTCCAGGTAATTGCTCCAGATTAGGATAAGGGAAATGGGCAGACGTTTCATGCCCTCTATGTACATGGGCAGGCGGTGGGAGCTCAGACCAATACCGCTGATAAGACCCTCCTCTTTGGCCTTTGTCATGCCCTCTAAGGCTCCCCCCGGCGCGCAAATCTTATCGAGTTTCTCAATGCTCGGCATTCCGTGAAAATAATAAAACTCAATATGTTCCGTTTTTAGATTTGTAAGAGTAGCCTCTATGTCGCGGCGTATTTCGTCGGCGGTTTCCGCGGCGCTTTTGCTGCACAAAACCACTTTGTTCCGGCGGCCCTCCAACACCCGACCGAGCTTTTTCTCGGAAGCACCGTTTCCGTAGCCTCGCGCGGTTTCTATATAATTTCCGCCAACGTCCAAAAAGGCGTCGACAACTTTTTCGACTATTTCCGTTGAAATCTCCACTTGGTGAAATCCGCCTAGACCAAGGCGGCTCAGGGAAAAACCGGTATCTCCGAGCTCGGTTTTTGGTAGTACGAGATTTTTTGTCTGCGTTGACATTTTAGCCCTCCAACTCCCTTCGTACGGCTGTCCACTTACCAACACTCCGTCCGATTGTATGAATGATGGGGCCGACGGTCAACTTGCCGAATCCAGGAGATTTCACGCAAAGCTTGGGGATGCGGGAAATGACAAAGGCGCCGTGGGTCGTGATGCTTAATGGACGTGTAAGCTCCCCGTTTTTCTGCAACGTTTATCGGTATACCGAAAGAATAGGAAGCCTCCAATTGGTATTACCAAAGAGCTCAGAGCTACTATCGCTCCCTCAAGGGCCAACGGAAGCAGTGGCGTGATGCCAAGGCTGCCCGCCCGCAGCATGTCCAGGAAGTAAGTGATGGGAATAAGCATAGCGATTGTCAACAGAAAACGGGGAAACACCTGAGGAGGGTTCTGTGTCCCGGTGACACCGTTTATAAGAAAGCTCGCACTGTCGGCCATGGTGTTTGCGTCTTTGACCAACAGCACCAGGGCTGCGAACCCGATACCGAGGCCATACATCAATACAAAGAATGGGATAAACCATGGAATCATTGCACCGAATCCCGCAGGTAGGCGCATGCCGAAGAGAAATCTGAAAATTATCACAACCAGGGTCATTTCATATGTCAGACGCAGCACCGAAAAGAGAGACTCGGCCAAAATATACGTGGTTTTACCGATGGGTAGACCCCAGGTGGTTTCCAGCATTCCGATATCCATGAGTCGTTTCAGAGAAAATCCTGTGTTCCAGAATATCGACATATTGATATAGGCAACGACCATCCCGATCAGAAAATACCCGTAGAAGTCTGCGCTGCCGGTCCATGACATCAAGCCTGCGGAAGTACCGTCCGGCGCGAAAGACCGAATGAGGAAATAGATAGGCAAAGTCCATACAACGGGCATAAAGAGCGAAAAGATGAAATTTGCCGGGTACCGAATATACTCCAGAGCGTTTTTTATAAAGACGGCCCTAAAAACCATTGCAGCTCGTTTCAAGTGATTCATACTTCCTCCTAGTAGCCCGATACCAGCCCGCGGGAGCGGACGTTTTTCTCCATGAGATCAAACACCAATAGGCCGGCTGCAAACATCACCAGCCCGGAAACCAAGAGGTAGGCGAATGACTCGCCGTGTGAGGCGATGCTCTCTCCCCGAATGATGATGCCTCGCAAAATGTTTACAAAGTGGGTAAGGGGTATATATTTGCCGATGCTTTGGGCAAATGCCGGCAGGACGGCAAGGGGAAACTGCATCCCACAAAAAATTGAAAAGAGTGTCCGCATGATGTGGACGATCATTCCGGACTCGCGCAAACGCATAGTAAGGGCCGAAAATGTAAAGAGAAATCCAAGCAAAAATGGAAGCACGCCAACGACGGCGATCAAGATTGCAGGAAAATTTCCCGAGATTTCAAGGAGACCCGCACCGGCATAGAAGAGGATCGAAGTAACCATCGGTATAAAGTTTAAAACCAACGATGCGACTGTTGCCCCTAATACCAGTGATCTGCGGTTAACTGGAGTGGACCAATGGGTGTCAAAGGTACCGCGCACCCTGTCGTTGTGGAGGGCAAGCCCACCCATCCAGAGATTTATGTTGACAAACATCCAAATTAAGCTGCCGATGATGAGAAACGAGGCGTAATCACCCGTTTGGGAAAGCGCTGTAAAATGGGCGAGCCCCTCATTGCTTCTTCCCGCAAGACCTTTACCGAGAAAAATAAAAGAGAACGGGAATATTATTGGCCACACGAATGAGGCAACAAAAAATGTGCGATACCGAATCGCGATTTTTATGTCCTTTAATGCGATCGAAAAAATCGGTCTAAGCCAATACCGGAGCTTCATGCGTATCCTCCGCTTCAGAGATAGTTTTCCCGGTTTTTTCAACAAACACGTCCTCCAGGGTTGGTTCATCAATGGACACCTGATGGATGGAAATATCGTTGTTGGAACAAAAGGTGGAGAGACCCGAAAGCGAGAGATCGCGTTGTGCGACCTCGAGCTCCACCGAGTAATGGCCGTTTTTCCGATAGAATCGCGAAGATTGGATCCCGTGGGACAGCGAGATGGATTCGGAAATCTTGTCGGTCCAGCGATTCGTTTCCAGTCTGAAGATCTTTTTTACATTGAGATTTTTCTTAAGGTTTTGCGGTGTATCGAGACACACTATTTTTCCGGCGTCGATTATGGCAACCCGATCGGAAAGCTCATCGGCTTCAAACATATAGTGCGTAGTAAGGAGGATGGTAGTCCCCTTCTCCTGAATCCTCTTGATAATTGCCCGCAGGTTTTTCGCCGATACCGGATCAAGCCCCAAGGTAGGCTCATCAAGGAGGATCACCTCAGGTCCTGGAAGCAACGCACGGCATAGCACCGCCTTTTGTCGCTGCCCAGTGGACAATTTCTCAACAAGAGAGTTCTCCTTATCCTCTAACTCAAAATCTGCGAGAAGCTGCTTGATGACAGGCATAGCCTCTCGTTGGGACATGCCGTATAACGAAGCAAAGTAAAGCAGGTTCTCTTTTACCGAGAGCTTCCAATAGAGTGTCCTTTCTCCCGGGAGCACTGCGGTGAGCACTTTTCTCACGGCAAAGTCCTGTTTTACCACATCGTGGCCCATCACCGATGCACTGCCGCCTGAGGGGATCAGGAGCGTTGCAAGAATTTTTATGGTGGTAGTTTTCCCGGCTCCATTTGGGCCCAAAAGACTGAATATCTCACCCTTTGGTATTGTGAACGATACTACATCCACCGCCCGTAGCTCTCCCTTCTTTTTCCTGAACGGCTTTCCGGTCTTGGAAACAAACGTTTTGGTTAGGTTTTCCACCTTGATGGTGTTCATAATTAACCCCTTCCGTTATTGATTTTAACAATATACAGAAATACACTTAAAATAATCAATAAATAATTTGTAAAACATGAACTTTATTTGTATGGCAGACAGGCCAAATGCGTTTCTTGAGTCAGTTCCATCAGTCCCACTCCGCCGGTATAATAGTGGAACAGAATTAACGTGACACCAATTAAATTGGACGCTAACAGAGAAATTATCACGATCGCGGAAAAGGATGACATCGAACGTCTTGCCGTATTTAACGGCAGGATGCACGGTGACGATGTTGCCGGCATGACCCGCGAATTGGCCATTGCGCACCCTGATGCCCCTCAAATGCGTTGGTTTGCTGTTATCCAAACCGAAACGAGGGAGATACTCTCTACCGTGTCACTCATTCCGTGGACCCTTGACTATGACGGGGTATCGATCAAAGCCGCTGAGATGGGAATTGTGGGAACTCTCGAAAAGTGGAGAAAGCGAGGATTTATCTCGCGTCTGGTTAACCAATTTGGCGTCTCACTTTCAGAAGGCGGGTATGTGCTGTCCCACATCCAGGGCATACCTTATTTCTACCGGCAGTATGGATATGAATATGCCGTGCCCCTGGAAACGCACTACTGTATCGAGTTGCGATTTCTGCAAAATAATATAAAAAGGACTGGTGAATCGTCGCTGTCGCTGCGAAACGCCGTGAATGCCGACATACCAGTCTTGGAGAAATATTACACAGAGCACGTTGCGCACCTTGCAATCTCCACAATTCGCGGTGAGGTCCGGTGGAAGTTTATCATCGGGGAGTCACTCAAGACCGGATACGCCGCCGATACCTATGTGGTTGAACACAGAAACAAGGCTGTCGGCTACGTTCGTATTGCCCGCCAAGGCTTTGGTGACGGTCTGATCGTGAGCGAATGTTCGCGGTTGCCGTATGAGCATTTCTTAAGTCTCCTTCTGCAGATTGCCGCTATAGCCAAAGAGCGTGGAAAGCCATATATCAGATTGAATCTTGAAGCCGGACATCCGGCGGTGAAGGCAGTCTTGGACCAGGGAGGCAAATACGAGGGTGGCTATAAATGGCAGATCAGAATACCTGATATTCGCAAGTTTTTAGAAACTATAGGTTTGGTTTTGAACGACCGCCTAGAAGGGAGCGAGTTCGACGGATTTTCGGGCATGTTCCGGATACACTGGTATCGGGATGAGATTGCCCTCGAGATTTCAGATGGCGAAATTGTGAGGATCGGTCCCGCCAAGGGCCGGGAAGGCTACGTCATCAATATTCCGCCAAATCTGTTGGCACCACTGATGCTTGGTCAAAGCACCGTAGCGGAGTGCAGGAAATTCTATCCTGATATTCGAGGGTCAACGAGGGCCGTACGGCTGTTTAACGTGCTTTTCCCCCAATTGGAGGGATTTCTCTATTGGCCCTATTAAGTCGGATGAGAACAAGCGCGAAATCCTGAATCGGCATAACACGGGAGATGAGACATGAGTATAAGTGATGTATTAGACATCCGGTGCATACGTGTAAACTCCCAGGCATCCGGAAAAACCGAGGTACTCAAAGAGATTACCGAGCTCGCCAAAGAAAATCAGCAATTGCGCGCTAAAGCAGCAGACGAGATTTTCAAAGCTCTGGAAGATCGTGAAAAAGCCGGTACCACGGGTTTTGGCGACGGAATTGCAATACCCCATTGCTCGTTTGAAGACATCGATCATTTTGTTGTCGGGATGATGACGTTTGCCGGAGGCGTTGCATTTGAATCTGTGGACAGGAAGCCCGTATTCGCACTGTTTTTTATCATCGGTCCCTCCCGGGAAAGAAATCGGCATATCCAGATCTTATCCTCTATATCAAAAATCCTGCTCGAAAAGTCTACCCTCGCCAGCATTAGAAAAGCAAAATCAGTAGAAGAGATCGTCGAGATCATACGGGGAGGGTCCGCGTCCTCCGATGAACCCGTGCAGAGTCGAGAAAAGTGCATGTTCCAGATCGTGGTTCAACGAGAAGAGTATTTTAATCAGATTATGCAGATACTGTCTTCAGAGGTGGACGGAGAAATCGCGGTCATTGAAGGATACAACGCAGGCCATTATCTTAATAGAATCCCGTTGTTTGCCGCGTATTGGGGTGAGGAGAAGAGTAGGTTTACCAGAGTTATCCTGGCAGTTACTGATAAGGCCGCATGCAACGATGTCATTCGCAGGATCAACCTTCTTTCAGATAATCTCGAAAATGAACGGGGCGTATTGATTGCCGTCCAGGATCTGATATACGCCGGCGGATCACTCGACTTCTAGCGGCGCCAAGGCTATGCAATTTCTCTCCAGTTATCACGATTGGATCGAAAGCTTGGGACTTCCCCCTCTTCTCCTGTTGGGATTCAGTACCGCCATAGCTTTTTATCTCGGTAGTGCGGCACGTCGTCTGCGGTTGCCGTCGATCATCGGGTTTATGGTTATCGGTGTATTGATGGGTCCATCGGTGTTCAACTTGCTTTCTGAAACCAAATTGACCGATTTCTCCGTAATTACGCGTATTGCCCTGAGCTTTGTGGCTCTCAGCATCGGGCTCGAGCTTAAGTTTTCTGCGATGAAGAGCAGCGGACGGGCGATGACGTTTATTATTCTCGGGGAGTCCCTCCTTGCATTTGCTGTAGTATTTGTTGCGGTGTTGCTCGTGACCGGTGACGTCGTGATGTCACTGCTTTTTGGAGCAATTGCCCCGCCGAGTGCGCCGGCCGGCACCGTGGCCGTCATTCAGGAAAATCGAGCGCGAGGACCTCTCACCAACGCCCTCTACGCTGTTGTTGGTTTTGATGACGGTCTGGGAATCGTCATTTTTGGTTTCGTCTCGGCTATCGCAATGAGTATTATTGGCAGCGCGCCGCTGCCGGGTGAGGCAAGCCTTTCCTTTCTATCGCTCATTGGGCTCCCCATTGTCGAAATTATTGCCAGTATGGGGATTGGCGCGATACTGGGTCTTCTTTTTTCAGTACTGGGGAGGAAGCGACGATCGTCGCCAGAGGTCCTGATTCTCTTGATTGCATGCATCTTTTTTTGTACCGGGGCGACATTGCATTTTGGATTCTCTTTTATTCTCGCAAATATGGTTATAGGCATAATTGTGGTAAATACTCAGGCCAGCCCCTTTGTGCAGCGGATTCGGGACGTGCTGTCACCACTGATGCCGTTTTTGTTTCTGTTGTTTTTTATGTTGGCAGGTGCGAGTCTCCACCTGGCGGCGCTTCCTGCCCTCGGACTTATTGGGATCGTCTACCTAGGCGCACGGTCGGCAGGAAAGATCGGCGGTGCAACCTTTGGCGCGTTGGTTGGTCGCGCGGAGAAAGTGCTCAGACGTTATATAGGTATTGGTATTTTGTCACAGGCAGGAGTGGCTATCGGTCTTTCCCTGGTGGTCAAAGAAGAGTTTGCCGCGTTTGGGCAGCGCGGAGCCGATATCGGCGCGGCGATACTTACAACGATCACGGCTACCTCAATTGTCTTTGAGATAATTGGGCCGATATTTGCACGGATTGCCCTCAAAGGCGCTGGGGAAATCGGCAAAGGATAGCTTTAGTATTGCAGCTGACGAATCTCGGTCCGGACAAAAAAGGGCCCCGCCGGTAGGCGGGGCCCCAAGGAAAGGATATAACCAGGATCCGTCGCGGCCCTAAAACAGGTGGAACGATGCCCCTATACTCAGGAGGTCAACGGTATCATCCGTTGATGCGATCCTGAGCCCCGGATCCTGGATTGCTTTTTCTGAAAAATTAAACAGTCTTCTCGAACGAACCTCAATTGCGAAATAGTCGCTCAAATCGAGGCTGACGCCGAATGCGTATGAGTCCGCAAGGATAAACACGCCTTGTTCGGCCACAGTCCCGGTGAAAAATTTCTGCCAATCAAGGAGAAGGTGAAAACCCCCAAGGGGAATTTTCATCCCTACGCCGCCTGAGAATATTCCAGCGGGTCGAATCTGTTGTACATTGAGAATATTGTCCGCGCCTAGAACAACGTCGTTATACATATTGATTGAAAAGGCGAATACGCCCCAGAATCGATACTCAACACCGAGACCAAAGTTTGGATCTATACTCTCGTTGCCGATGGGCGCGGTATAGGCTGTGGAAATGCTGAACCGCTCGGCGCTTGCAGTTGCACAGATAAGAACGATAATTGTAATTGCCAGTATGATTGTTTTATTCGATCTCATAATCATCCTCCGTACAGACTAAAACACCATCCATCGCTTTAGGTGTTACTTTTCTCCCTTTTATGGGACGAATGATGTGCCGCAGGCGCGCGCAAAGGCATTAAATCTTCAATAAGGAAATAGCAGGTGACAGATAGCAGGCGTTGTTGTGTTACATAGTTAGTGAAAGGATATAGCAGTTGTGGCAGTAGATGTTGAAGCGTTTTACAGGAAATACGGACCCATGGTTTTACGTCGATGCAGATCGTTGTTGAAAGATGAAGATATGGCACTCGATGCAATGCAGGATGTGTTTGTGCAGGTACTCCGCCGGCAAGAGACGCTGCATGACACCGCACCATCAAGCCTTCTCTACAGAATAGCAACGAATGTATGCTTGAATACAATCAGAAAGAAAAACCGGGGGCCTATAAACGTGGATGACACCATGATAACGCAGATAGCCGGGCATGACCATCCCGAGGGGCGAGTATTGGCCGGGCACTTTATCGACAGGCTTTTTGACGGGCAGAAGGAAAGCACAAAATCCATTGCGGTGTACCACTATGTGGACGGTATGACGCTGGAAGAAACCGCCGAGCTCGTCGGCCTTTCGGTATCAGGCGTTCGGAAGCGGCTCAGGGTGCTGAGACAATCCGGGCTATCCCTTAAAGAGGTATGAAGTATGAATGAGCAGAGGATACCTGATCTGTATCTCGAGCAGTTTGCACTTGGCGAGCTGAGCGATGAGCAAAAAGGTAAAATCTCAACTGCGGAAGGTTTTCAGGAAAAGCTTGACGCGTTGAGATTATCTAGTGATGAGATTTTACGAGACTATCCACCAAGTGATATTGCTAGCGCAATAGAAGAGAAGTTGTCATCTGAGGAAACCGGTGATTCTTCCGGTGTTATAGAAGCTAAGAGTTGGTTTACACCAAAACGAGCTACTATGTTACTTGCCGCAGCGGTATTTGCTATCATCGCAGGGGTCAGCCCGGTGCTTTTCAGAGATGAATCTGTGGCGGAAGATGCACCGGTTGAAATGACGAGGATCAAGGGAATGGAGCCGACAATTACACTGTTCCGTAAGCTATCCGACACCGTAGAGGAGCTGATAGACGGATCCATCGCTCAGGAGAGCGATTTACTCCAGATTCGTTATAACGCCGCCGGTCGACCCTACGGTGCTATATTTTCGGTCGATGGTAGGGGTGTAGTCACACTTCACCTCCCATCGGTGACGGACGGCCCTACGACACTCGAACGTAACGGAGACGTTGCCCTCGAATATTCATATCGGCTAGATGACGCTCCCTTGTTTGAGCGGTTTTTCTTTATAACAAGTGATACATCTTTTACCATAAATACGGTTCTCAATGCAGCTAAAGTATTCGCTTCCCAAATGGTAGAGGCCGACTCTACGGGAATGAAAGGTTCTCTCGACCTTCCTGAGGAACTCGAACAGAAATCATTGACATTAAAAAAGGAGGTGTCGAAATGATGCTTTACACTCGACGCTCTCTCAATTTGCTATTTATTTTATTACTAATGACTCCCCTGCAAAAAGGTAACGAATACTCATAACCCCGATAATATGCTATGCTAAAACCAACGCTATTGCATAGTTCCTGGGAGGGGCGAGTGT
>NZCE01000031.1 GCA_002688185.1 Spirochaetales bacterium | reverse complement strand
GTGGCGCTCATTCAAGCTGAATCTAACTAAACCATTGCCATACATAAAAATACACTTAGCGAGCCGCAAATGGATAAAACCCGAGATCAGGAATTCTGAGGATACAGAGGGTGACCAAGTCATTGCTGCCCTCGATGAACCTGCTCAGGAAGAGCCCCGGCTGGTTGAATCTCCTGAAGAGATAGATACAGAGAGTGAGCCGGAAGCGACCGCCCCCGCTGAACTTGCTCAGGAAGGACTTATGCCGCTGGAATCGCCAGGTGAACAAGAGAGCGTGACGGATGCCGATCCGGTCGGGCCAGCCGATGAAGAGCCATCTCTCGAAGCTCCGGCTGGACTGACCGAAGAACCCGTGCCGGAAACCCAAATTCCTCCGGTCGCGGAGCAGCAATCGCCGGAGGTGGAACCGGAGCCGCAGACTCAGGCGGCCATACCGGTGGAGACTCTACCGGAGGAGAAGGAGAGCTTACAGGTAACTGAGCGGCCGGAATCTGCTCCGGCTCCAGAGCCGGACGAACTGCCTCTGGAACAACAAACGGCTGAATCGGAAGGCGAACCCGATGCGCAGCCGGAGCCGGACTCACAGGTTGAAGAACTGCAATTGCCGGAGGCGGAACCGGATCCGTCGATTCAAGAGGGTGCGGAGCCTGACGCCCAAGTTGTAGAACCTTCGCCGTCCGATTCTGATGTGGAGCAGTCTCTCGAACAAGAACCGGAAGTTGCCGTTCTAGCGGAGCAAAAACAACCTGATCAACCGGAGACGGAGACGGAGATGGAGATGGAGATGGAAGAGTCTACAGAAGACGAGGCTGATGACTCGGTCGCTGTTGTGAAGCCGGCACCCTTGCCTCCTCTCGAGTTGCCTCCGATATCCCATGAGCCGTCGTCCGTGATGGCAGGTGACGAAGTTTTGCTAATTGTGGGTCAAAATGATTATGACTCGATTCATTTTGATTTTGGCGACGGTCGCAAGCTGGGTAACGTCCATACGTACGCCGGTTATGGCTACAAGGATGTGGGAATAACTGTCAAAAAAGGCGACCGTCAGGCTGAGGCCTTATACTCCCTATTCGTATTTGGCAATGCGACTGTCACCCTCGACCGGCATGAAGTTGATCACGATCTCAGCGGGCAACCGGTTTTAACCGGCGTTGTGGAAGGAGACGGGACCTATGACAGTATCCTTGTGGAAGAAAACGGAGCGGCGATAGCGACGTTCGTCTTTTCCGATTTCTACGGGATACCAGTCCCGTTTACCGGAGAGAGAACGTTCCAGATTTCTCTCCTCGAGCGAGGAAAGAAAGTAGCCGATTGCGGGCAAGTCACTATAACCGGACTCAACTCGCCCCCTGAAAGACCAATCTATGAAGGTGATCCTTTTGTTCTAGCCCGGGTGGGCACGGAGCTGGTGTTTGAAATAACCTCGGCGGATCCAAATAATGACACGGTAATCTACGAAATAAAATACGCACCGGAAGGCTCGGAGTTTGACCAATCAACCGGCCAATTCACATGGACTCCGAGCAATAACCAAACAGGGCTGTTTTTGATGCAGTTCTACGCATACGACGATCCATTTCTTGAGCGTGCCCCATTTGCACAACGCGGTGTTATCGTAGAGTGAAGACTAAAGTAGAGCTTGCGCCGGATTACTACAGGGAGAATTTCATCACACTCCTGACGGAAGTAATAAGCCTTTATGAAGATTTACTCCATGATCCCGAAATTCAATTTGCAAAAAATTTCCAGGCCCTTTCATTACCGCCCCAATGTCTATTCGTGCGGCTCATCTCAAGAAAAGGTCCTTTATTTCGCAGTGATAAGCTAGAATACCAAGAGATCCCATCTATTGGCGATGCCGCAAACGAGCTATATTCAGCCGGATTCATCTCACGCGATGGCGATTTTCCGCTGCAGGACTTACTCGCCTTGCTAAGGAAACCAGAATTGATATCCCTCACGGAGGAGCTGGAATTACTGATTCAGCGCAATGAAAAAAAAGCCGCATTGATCGATCAAATAGGCGAACTTGGCGAGGAAAGTGAGATTGCCGATTTTATAAAGACAAAGTTTCATGTTTACGCGCCGTTGAGGCTTGAGGCGCTATCCCTCTATATGCTGCTGTTTTTTGGAAACTTCTATCAGGATCTCAGCGAGTTTGTCATTGCCGATCTCGGTATCGTGAATTATGAACAGTATCCCCTCGATCGATCAATCAGACCTTTCTCCCGTCGGGAGCTCATAGACACGGTAATTGAATTACACTCGGTTAGTGAGGAGCTTTCAGAGGGATTGTCTGAGCTTTCCGCGGATCAACTTATGACACTAATAGCCACAGTACCTGATCCGATCGATCATCCGGTGATACTAAGGCGTCATGGTCGGCTTTGTACCACAGTGGCCAGGCAATTAGAAAGACTCAATGATCCGGAAAGTGCCATAAGGGTCTACGAAATGACCGACTTTCAGCCTTCACGCGAACGACAGGCGAGGATTCATTACAAAATTGGGAATGCCAAAAAAGCTACGGAAATCGTAGAAACGATAAACCGAATGTCGGGCAATGAGGAGGAGCTCGACTTTGCCTCCGCATTTGCTGATAAAATAGAAGGGAAAAGGCGACCTTCGGCGGATAAAACTGATGTATCTGACACTCAAGTGATTTGTATTGCCGAGCCGATAGGGCCATCGGTTGAGGAGTTCGTGCTCAATATGTACGCACAAGCGGGCGTGGCAGGCTTCTATACGGAAAATACACTCTGGTGCGGCCTATTTGGTATCGCATTTTGGGACATTATATTTAGTCCTATTGTTGGTGCCTTTTTCAATCCGTATCAACGAGGACCCGCCGATCTCTATGAGCCGGACTTTCGGAGTCGTCGGGAGCAGCTCATTCAGGCCAAACTATGCCATATATTAGACGTCTCCGAGATTCGGTGGCGACGAGAGCTCAGGCGAACATACAGAGAAAAATGCGGCACGGCAAATGCGTTTGTAAATTGGAAATATTTTACAGAGGAGCTGTTTTCCGTTGCCATCAAATCTATTCCTCCCGCTCATTTTGTTGCCGTCTTTGATCGTATCTGCAGTAATATCCGAACCAATACCGCCGGTTTTCCTGATCTGGTGCTATTTCCGCGGATTAAGGCCAAGCGTATATCCGGTGGGGCGCAACGGTATGATGTGATTACTGAAGAGGACAGACACCTGCCGTACCTGCTGGTGGAGGTAAAAGGCCCGGGAGACCAGTTGCAGAAAAATCAAAAGCGGTGGATGCGACATTTCCGTGGCGTGGGTGTCCCCCACAGAGTTGTTCGACTAAAGAAAGTGGACTCCTCAATGACGTCAATTCAAACGTTGCGCTAAACTTGGCGAAATATTGCCAATGAGCTACAGTAGGCTACTTACTAGAAGACAGAGGCAAGGAGAATTATGGATTTTCCAGTGTTGTCATCCCAAGAAAGAATGGAACTGCTGACACCCCCTGAGAGAAAGTCCGGGGAGACCGTCTCAACTGTAATCGACACAGACACTTACAATGAAATCGATGATCAATTTGCGGTTGTCCATGCCCTTCTCTCCAGAGAAGCCCTTGACGTTCAAGCAATATACGCAGCGCCTTTTTTTAACAAGCGGTCCTCCGGCCCGGGCAATGGAATGGAATTGAGCTATGAGGAGATCTTGCGGCTCCTCGAGCGACTCGAAAGTGCCGCCAATTTGTCACGTTCTATTCGCCCTGAGGGTTTTGTTTTCAAAGGATCGACGGACTATCTCAAACAAAGCGACCGGTATCAGGACAGTGACGCTGCCCGCGATTTGGTAAAAAAGGCGATGAGCAACAGAAATCCCCCTCTGTACGTGGCCACTATTGGCGCAATCACAAATGTGGCTTCGGCCATATTGATGGAGCCGGAAATCATAAAGCGGATCGTCGTCGTTTGGCTGGGAGGGCACGCGCTCTATTGGCCTACGGCCGAGGAGTTTAACCTTCGGCAAGACATACATGCCTCCCGGCTAATTTTTGATTGCGGCGTACCTCTCGTACAAATACCATGCAAACCGGTGACTTCTCATCTTCATACAACCGTGCCGGAAATGGTGGAAAACGTGGCCGGCAAAGGACCTATAGGTGATTATTTGGTGTCCATTTTTAGAGGATATTCTGACAACCACGCTGGTTGGTCAAAAGTCATCTGGGATATCTCATCAACCGCGTGGCTGACAAACCCAAAGTGGGTTCCCACGGTTCTTCGGCACAGTCCGATTTTAACCGACCAGATTACCTGGAGTCATGATCCCGGACGGCACTTCATTCGCACGGCAACGGAGGTAAATCGAGACGCTATATTCAGGGATTTTTTTGCAAAGCTCGAGAGAATCGCCTAGATCCGGAAACAGAATGGCTATAATCAATTTATGAGACGCCGGCGTTGGGTAAGCCCGATTCTCGTTTTCACCATAGCCCAGCTGGCTTGGTTCGCCCTGCTCGGCTTATGGATCTACTGGTACGTCTCAAACTACATGATTTTCATCGAGGTTGGGGAACGGATCTCTCCGCAATTCGTTTTCAGTACGGTGAATATCGCCTTATTAGTGGGAGGCATCGTGTTGCTCATGGCCGTCGCCATGGGTCTTGCTCTCATCTTTAGCCGGCTCAACGAGCAACTAAAGTTGAATAAGATGTATGACTCATTCATCGCCAATGTTACACACGAGCTTAAATCACCCCTTGCGTCAATCCAACTGTACCTGGAGACCCTTGGCTCCCGCGAAGTGCCTCCGTCGAGACGGGATGAGTTTATCAACCTTATGTTGCGTGATTCGCAGCGGCTCAACGCCCTCATCAGTTCGATATTGGAGATATCCGGGCTTGAAGACAAGAAAAAAGTCTACAAGCAGGAGTTTTATCGGGCTGATGAACTTGTTCGTTCTCTGGTGGCTGAAACAAGGGAACAATATAATTTGAATAATAATGCATTACATATCGCAGGATCCGCTGATTGCATATGCCGCGTCGATTGGCGGTCAATGAAGGTGGTGCTCAATAACTTGGTGGACAATGCTATTAAATATACAGCAGGAGAGCTGCACATAGAGGTTGGAATTTCAAGTCAAGCGGGTAAGTTTATAATCGAAGTGAGGGACAGAGGCATAGGTATCTTAGAAGAAGACCATAAAGAGATATTCAAGAAATTTCGACGGGTGGCCAATCCGGATAGCCCGACGGTCAAAGGCACCGGTTTGGGTCTTTATTGGGTGCGGGAGATTATTCGCCACCACCGAGGGAAAATCAGCGTAGACAGTGCGGGCTTGACCAGAGGAACCACATTTCGAATCGAGCTGCCAACGTATCCCGCGAATAAATTGGAGACGACTTTACCGGCTAAAAAGGAGACGAACGCTTAGGGTAGCTGCCGCAAGGGCTTTAAAAGAAAATGAATGATATGAAAAAGGAATTGGCCGGCAGTGTAATTCTCCTTGCGGAAGATGAGGAGACACTGGCAATCGGCCTTGAATATAACTTGGAGGAAGAGGGGTATAACGTACTACGTGCCGGTGACGGACTCAAGGCTCTATCTCTCTTTGAGTCAAACGACGTAGACCTGGTGGTCCTCGATATTATGCTACCACATCTTGACGGATTTGGGGTGGCTGAGCAGATACGCGAGCAATCACCGCAGGTGCCTATTCTTATGCTTACCGCCCGTACTTCCGCCGAGGACCGCGTCCACGGTCTTGAGATCGGCGCGGATGATTATCTTGCAAAGCCATTTCACCTGAAGGAGCTTTTGCTCAGAATCCAAGGGATGCTAAACAGAAAGAAGTGGTACAAGGAGTCAATCGCAGAGAACGCCAAGTTTGGTTTTGGCGATATCGAGGTGGACTTTGGGACGTTAATTGCCGACGTGCGTGGCGATAAAAAACGGTTGACGCCTTTGGAGGCCACCTTAATCCGATATTTGAGCAACAATCCCGGCCGTATCATTCCGCGAGAGGAGCTTCTCCAGAAAGTGTGGCACATAATTTCAGATATGGAAACTCGAACGGTAGACAATTTTATCATGCGTCTCAGAAAATACTTTGAGCCAGATCCGTCGGCGCCTATCTATTTTCGGAGCGTTAGGGGTGCAGGTTACCTGTTCACACCTGACGGCAAAAGCCCCTAGACCTGAGCTAAACATAAGCGCCGCCTCGGGGCCCAATCGAGTTCTATCCCCAAGCTTCCCACCAGAGTATTTTTCCTACATTCCTTGACATATAAACATTTGTTAAGTAGAATTGAGAGTGTCTCACAACCCACCGCAACTCTCCAGGCTACATTATATATAGTGGTGTTCGATTAACCTCTACAACTGGGGTTGTGAGACACCTAAAACCAGCTTATAGGACAGCCTCAATTAGGACTTTGTATGAAAAAATTGATTATAAAGGGTGCAAGGGAGCACAATCTCAAAAATATTGACGTGGAATTGCCCAGAGATCGACTGATAGTCATTTCAGGCTTAAGCGGCAGCGGGAAGTCGTCTCTTGCATTTGACACCATCTATGCAGAGGGCCAGCGTCGATATGTTGAATCACTCTCGGCGTACGCCAGGCAATTTCTTGGGAGGCTAGACAAACCTGATTTGGACTTCATTGAGGGTTTGTCTCCTGCAATATCCGTTGAGCAGAAGACTACGCACCGGAATCCTCGGTCAACCGTTGGTACGGTAACTGAAATTTATGACTATCTACGATTATTGTACGCCAAAATCGGCGTGCCACACTGCCCAGAATGCGGCAAGCCTCTAGAGGAACAGGGAGTTGATCAAATCGTAGACAACATCCTGGCATATCCTGTGGGTAGCCCAATGATGCTGCTGTCTCCGGTGGTAAGAGACCGGAAGGGAGAATATCAGGCCGTCTTTGAAGACGCTTTGCGCGCCGGGTTTGTACGGGCCAGGATTGACGGTGCGGTTACCCCACTTGATCAGGACATTGTGCTTGACAAGAGAAAAAAACACACAATTGAGATTGTGGTAGACCGCATCCGCGTAGATCCAAAATCAAAAAAGCGTATCGCTGATTCGGTAGAGAGGACGATTGAATCAGGCTCGGGAGCCGTTATCGTTTCAGTGAACGGCGATAACAAGTTTTTCTCTCAAGAACACGGTTGCCCGGAGTGCGGCACAAGCTTTCCGGAGCTATCACCACAGTTGTTCTCATTCAATAGCCACCAGGGCGCATGTGAGCGCTGTTCAGGCCTCGGCATAATCCTTGACTTTGATCCTGAATTGGTAATCCCGGACAAAGGCCGCTCGTTCAGTCAGGGCGCCATCAAAACTTTTAGCCCAAACTCCAATTGGTCTAGAGGCATCATTGACGGCTTAGCTACGGAGTTTAATTTTAAATCGTCAGCCCCTATTACTGAGTATCCTCAGCAAGCCGTAGACGCGCTGCTATTCGGAACTGACAAAGAGCTCTCTTTTACCTACACAAATTCTCGGGGTGAATCGCAGCAGCTTACTAGGGGTTTTGAGGGAATTATAAATCGGCTGCAACGCAGCTATAAACGACATGGCCCGCATCCATGGTTCCGCCAGTTTATGCAAGAAAACGACTGCCCTGCTTGTGCCGGCCGTCGTTTGCGTCCTGAGACCGCGAGTGTATTATTGGAAGGCCGGAATATCAGCGACGTTTCAAAACTCTCAATCGGCGATTGCGGTGAGTTCTTTCTACGGCTTGATCTATCCAAGACCCAAAAGGAGATCGCAACGGAGATACTCAAGGAGATCCGAAATCGTTTGTCTTTTCTGACCAATGTGGGTCTTGACTATCTTACTTTAGAACGCGCCGCTTCAACGCTTTCAGGAGGTGAGGCCCAACGGATCCGCTTGGCAACGCAGATCGGTTCCTCTCTTGTCGGTGTCCTCTATATACTCGATGAGCCGACTATCGGTCTCCATCAAAGGGATAACAAACGGCTTATTGATACGCTCAAACATCTGCGCGATATCGGCAATACTGTCATCGTTGTGGAGCATGATGAGCAAACTCTGAAAACGGCGGATTATATTTTAGACCTTGGCCCGGGCGCGGGCGTTCATGGCGGAGAAATTGTCGCTAAGGGTACGGTTTCTCAAATACTGCGGAGCTCTAAGTCCCTCACCGGAAGGTACTTATCAGGCAGGATATCAATTCCCACACCAACGGAGAGAAGATCAACTGCCGGCAGCCAACTCACCATTCAAGGCGCTCGGGAACACAATTTGAAGAATATTGACGTATCGTTTCCCCTCGGCACTCTTTGTGTTATCACCGGAGTTTCAGGTTCGGGGAAGTCAACGCTGCTTTCAAACATTCTTCATCCGGCGCTCGCAAATAAGCTCGGTCGCGGGTCGGCCAGAGAAGGCGCCTCAGAAGGGATAATTGGATGGGAGCATCTAGATAAAGTAATTAATATCGATCAGAGCCCCATTGGGAGGACACCGCGATCAAATCCGGCAACTTACGTGGGTCTGTTTACTGAGATTAGGAGGCTCTTTTCCAGGGTTCCGGAAGCTCGTGCTAGGGGATACAAGCCTGGAAGGTTTTCCTTCAATGTAAAAGCTGGAAGGTGTTTGAATTGCCGTGGAGACGGCACTATTCGTATTGAAATGCATTTTCTCTCGGACGTGCATATCACCTGTGATGTCTGTGGTGGCAAACGCTACAACCGAGAAACCCTTGAGATTTTTTACCGGGGAAAGAATATTCATGATGTGCTGAATATGACCGTTGAGGAAGCTTTGGATTTTTTTGCATCTATCCCGGTTGCCAAGCGCATTCTACAGACGCTGTTTGACGTAGGTCTCGGTTATATACAACTTGGTCAGTCGGCACTCACTCTCTCAGGCGGTGAAGCCCAACGGGTAAAGCTTGCCCATGAGCTTGCGCGTCCAGGCACGGGTAGAACCATCTATATTTTAGATGAGCCAACCACGGGCCTTCACTTTGAGGACGTAAAAAAGTTAATTGAAGTGCTGCAGATGCTTGTAGAGAAGGGCAACACTGTGGTTTTGATAGAGCACAACTTGGATGTGATTAAACAGGCGGATTATATCGTTGATCTAGGTCCCGAAGGGGGTGACCGCGGAGGAAACGTGGTGGCCGCGGGAACACCCGAGCATATTATGTGTTGTGATACATCCTATACGGGACAGTACCTTCGGGGTGTAATTGCCAAGAATGATAATGCATAGGATTATTTTTCTGCGGCCGGCAGAGGGATGGCGATTCTGAAAGGGTAAAGCTCGGCTCTCATGACTCTGCCGTTCACCGCCGGGTCGTCCTCCATTATTTCCCGTGCTTGTGCTTCAGACTCTGCAAGAAGAATTACTATGCCAAAGCTCGAGCTTTCCGTATTGAGAGTTCTTCCGGCAAAAAGCACAACCCCGGAGTCGGATAGACCCTTGAGATACTTATAATGCTCGGAAACAACGTGTGATTCTTCCTCAGTAGGACCGTCAGCCAGCATTCTGTCGCGGACCGGCTGAATTCTATAGATAAACTGCTTGGAAGCCATTTTTCCTCCGGGCCGAGAGCGCGCCGTCACCTCCGACCTAGCACTACAGCGATATTTTGGCTCTCTAATCAACCTCAGAAAAAGAGCTCTGTGCGAGAAGGCAAGTTGGGTTTCACG
>NZCE01000030.1 GCA_002688185.1 Spirochaetales bacterium | reverse complement strand
CCCCCAAGCTCGATGGTCAAGTGCTCCCGCACTCAGGTCCGACGACACCAGATGTAGTGTGTACCGGAGTCAAGTGCATACCCCCATTGTCTTTTAAAGCCGGAGTAGCCGAAAATATTACCGACGATCCTCTTGCCTGCATCAGAGAAGCAGCTGAGACAGCAAAACCTGATTTGGTTCAAGAAGCCCAACTATGTATTGTAACGCCACGGGGCATTCTGGAATGGGCTGATCCTCTCATAAAAGGCTTGCGCCAGGGCTTGGGAGAGGATTTTCCCATATTCGGCGGTTGCGCCGGAGACCAGTATAGATTTAAGGCAACTTATCAATTTCAAAATAACAAGGTGTTTACTGATGCGGTTCCATTTCTTTTGCTCTCAGGTCCTTTGTTGTATTCATTTGGAATTGAAAGCGGATGGGTGCCAATCGGCGAAAGAGCCAAGGTAACCGAAGCAGATAAAAATACTGTTTCAAAAATCGGAGACCGGTCCGCTGTAGAGTTTTCCGGCCACTATCTCGGAGAAGGCGATCTGGAGTTTATGAGGGAATATCCTTTTGCAGTCTTCGAAGATGACAGTGAAAGCTTCCATTTAGCATCTGCGAGGACGTATGACGCGGAGAGAGGAGGCATAGTTTTCGATTCGACTATAGCGGAAGGCGCTGCAGTCCAGATAGCCCATACCAGCAGAGACCAAATTATTGAAGCTGCAAAAAAGTCGGTTGATTCGGCGTTGACTGAATATCCCGGTTCAAAACCATCGGTCGCTATTTGTTTTTCCTGCTCAGCCCGCAAAGAAATATTGGGGACGAGAGTTGAAGAAGAATACCAGGCTCTGAAAAGCGAGTTCCCAAGCCTTCCCATAGCCGGGTATTACACTTACGGGGAGATAGGGCCGCTAGACAAGGGCAAGCCTTGCAGATTCCACAATATGACTTTTGTGACGCTGCTAATAGGCACGGAGTAACTTTCGGCTTCCGCTAATTTCCTGCCGGAAAGGAGTGAACATGCTGCAAACGGCAATTGCCCACAGCACAGAGCTCGACTCTCAGGTTGCGGTAGAAGAAGTATTGAAACAAACCCGTGAAACGCTGGGGGAGCTGCGGCCCCAGGCGGGAATGCTCTTTGCGGGAATCGATCATGATTTTGACCAGATTCTCGGAAGGATCAATGAGACGTATCCGGGAATTGAGCTCATCGGGTGCACCACCGATGGTGAAATGTCGTCGGCCCATGGATTTGCCGATGATTCCATAGTCCTGACGCTCTTCCATTCCGAAGAATTGGCTTTCAAAGCCGGAGTGGCTGAAGGGATTTCCCAAGACCCTTATACTTCTCTCAAAAAAGCAATCGAAACAGCAAGATCGAGTTTGGGTCAAGAGCCAAAACTGTGCATTGTAACTCCCAGGGGAATGATGGCTCGTGCTAATCGCGTCGTCGATGGCCTGCAGCAGGGCCTGGGAGAGACTTTTCCGATTTTCGGGGGCAACGCCGGGGACCAGTACAGATTCCAAAAAACATATCAATTTCATGGCAAAAAGGTGTTTACTGATGCAGTCCCATTTCTGCTGTTCGCCGGTCCTCTGTTGTTTTCCTTTGGTATTGAAGGCGGCTGGATGCCGGATGGGGAAAAAGTAAGAGTGACTCACGCGGATCACAATGCCGTTTACAAAATCGGCAACCAGTCGGCGGTAGATTTCTACAGACATTATCTTGGAGAAGGCGATTTGGATTTTGACGGTTTTCCGCTGGCAGTTTTTGAGGACGTCGGGGAGAGCTTTTATTTGGCAGCTGTTACGCATCATGCTGCAGATGCAGAGAAAGGAAGCATGACTTTTGGGGCAAATATTCCCGAGGGTGCTATGGTTCAGATATCGCATACGACCAGAGACAAAGTCATAGAAGCGGCAGAAAAGTCGATCAATTCTGCGCTGACTGAATATCCCGGCTCTAAACCGTCGGTTGCCATTTGTTTTTCCTGTTGCGGACGAAAAGAGATCTTAGGAACGAGAGTTGAAGAAGAATGCCAGGTTTTGAAGGGCAATTTCCCAGATCTTCCTATGACGGGTTTTTATAGCTATGGAGAAATAGGACCTTTGAATAGGGGCAAGCATTCCAGAAGGCATAATTATACCTTTTTAACGCTGCTAATAGGTTTAGAGTAGGTGCGCCCATGCTGCAGACAGCAATTGCCCACAGCACAGAGCTCGACTCTCAGGTTGCGGTAGAAGAAGTACTGAAACAAACCCGTGAAACGCTGGGGGAGCTGCGGCCCCAGGCGGGAATGCTTTTCGCGGGAATTAATCATAATTTTAAACGGATTCTCGGCAGGATCAATGAGACGTATCCAGGGATAGAGCTCATCGGATGCACGACCGATGGTGAAATGTCGTCGGTCCATGGATTTACTGATGATTCCATAGTCCTGACGCTCTTCTATTCCGAAGAATTATCTTTCAAAGCCGGAATGGCAGAAGGAGTTTCCGAAGACCCTTATACTTCTCTCAAAAAAGCAATCGAAACAGCAAGATCGAGTTTGGGTCAGGAGCCAAAACTGTGCATTGTAACTCCCCAGGGATTGATGGCTCGTGCTGATCGCGTACTGGAAGGTCTGCAGCAGGGCCTGGGAGAGAATTTTCCGATTTTCGGCGGTTGTGCTGCGGATCAGTATAGACACAAGGTAACCTATCAGTTTTATAAGAATGAAGTGTTTGCTGATGCTGTTCCATTTCTCCTTCTCGCCGGCGGGCTGTTGTTTTCTTTTGGCGCAGAAAACGGATGGATGCCGGTCGGATCAAAAGCACGAGTGACTCGGTCGGATCAGAACACCGTTTACAGAATCGGCAATCGGTCCGCTACGGATTTCTTCGAATACTACATTGGCGAAATCGATTGGCCGATCGATCTACCTTACGTAACCGAGTATCCGCTAGCAGTTTTCGAAGACGACCGAGAAAGCTTCTATTTGCCCTCTATAAAAGCTTATGATGAAGAGAAAGGGAGCATAACATTTGGATCGGTTATTCCCGAAGGAGTTACGGTTCAAATAGCACACACAACCAGAGATAATATAATTGAAGCGGCAAAAAAGTCAGTCCACTCGGCTTTGACTGAATACCCCGGCTCTAAACCGTCGGTTGCCTTTTGCTTTTCATGTGCGATACGCAAGGAGATTTTGGGAACGAGGATAAAAGATGAATACGAGGTTCTGCAGAGTAGTTTTCCTAACCTCCCGATAGCGGGCTTTTATACCTATGGGGAACTGGGGCCTTTAAACCGCTACAATCCTTCCAGATATCATTCCAGAACATTTGTCACGCTATTGATTGGTTTGGAATAATGTCAGCTGACAATCAAATCCAAAAACTGCGTGAAGAAAACCGGTTATTGGGGCACAGTCTGCAGCGAATTGAGAAAAGCCGAAGATTGCTGGAGGCACGGTGCGATAGGAATTCCAAGTTGTTCCAAACATTGCACGAGGAGATTGCAACAACAAATATAGAGCTGCAAAAGGCGCGGGAAGCGGCGGAGGCCGCCAACAGCACAAAGAGCGATTTCCTCGCCAACATGAGCCACGAGCTGCGAACGCCGATGAACTCCGTCATCGGTTTCTCTGAAATGATACTCGATGGAATCTACGGGGAAGTAGCATCGGAGATACGAGAGGTGGTTGGGGAGATTCAAAAAAGCGGCGAGTATCTGCTGGGATTGATTAATGACGTGCTCGACATCTCGAAGATAGAAGCCGGCCGGATGGAGTTGCGGCCTTCCGAGAACGCTGCCGAGGATTGCATCGAAACCGTGATAGGAAGGCTGGCATCTCTGGCAATGGAGAAAGGACTGGCAATATCGACCGAGATTCACGAGGAGCTGCCTCTTTGCACTTTCGACCCTCAGCGTGTCACGCAGGTTTTGTCAAACCTTGCGGGAAACGCGATCAAGTTCACTCAAAAGGGTGAAGTCAGAATGGGGGCCAAGACCAAAGAAGAAGATCTTCTCTTCTGGGTGTCGGACACGGGTATCGGCATCCCCAAGGGCGAGCTCGAAAACATCTTTGACGAATTCCAGCAGGTTGATAGCTCGATCGAGCGAGAGGTACAGGGATCGGGTTTGGGCCTGTCCATTGCCAAAAAATTCGTAGAGATGCATGGCGGCGAAATTTGGGCAGAATCAGAAGTCGGTGCGGGTTCGACGTTTTGGTTTACACTCCCGGCAAAGAGGAAGCAATGACGCAAAAAACAATCCTAAGTGCCGAGGACAATGCCGCCAATAGAAGAATTATTCGAGATCTCTTCGGCAAAAGAGGCTACAAGGTTGTTGAAGCTACGAACGGTGAAGAAGCAATTAAGGTGGCACTACGAGAAATGCCGGATGTGATTCTGATGGACATTCAACTTCCCAAAATTTCAGGCTACAAAGCCGCCCGAGCGATCAAATCGATCCCTGATTTAAAACACATCCCTATTATCGCCGTGACCTCCTATGCGCTCAGTGGCGATGATCGGAAGGCCTTAGAAGCAGGTTGCGATGATTATATGACTAAACCATTCCGCCCTAGAATGCTCCTGGAAAAGGTAGAGAAGTATCTTAGCTGAGGGCAAACAGATGGGCGCGATTCGGGGTTGAGAAACGCCATTTTTGGGCGGCATAATAGTATGGATGAGAAATTAAATAAAATGGTTGAGCGATCAAAAATCCTCGTGGTCGACGACGTTCCAAGGAATGTGCGGATTTTGCGCGATCGATTGCTGCATGAAGGTTACCAGGTGTTAGAGGCCTTCAACGGTGTGGAGGCCTTGCAAAAAGCAAAAGAGGAAGGTCCGGACCTGATCTTGCTGGATATTATAATGCCGCATATGGACGGCTATCAGGTCATGGAGCGTCTGAAGGCCGACAACGCTCTGCGTCACATACCGATCATTGTGATTTCGGCTGCGGACCAGATGGACAGCGTGGTGAGGTGCATCGAGCTGGGGGCGGAAGATTACCTGTGCAAGCCATTCAATACCGCTATTCTGCAAGCCAGGCTGGACTCTTGCTTAGAAAAGAAAAAATGGAACGACCAAGAAAATTCATACCTGCTCCAGATTGAAAAGTCAAACGAGCAGTTGAAGCAGGAAATTCACGAGCGGAAACGGGCAGAGATGGAGCTCCAGGAGGTGAACGAAAAACTGGAGGGGCGGGTAACCGAGCGGACGGCGGAACTGAAAAACGCACTTCAGGAAGTCGAAGAGCTAAAGAATCGGCTGCAGGAGGAAAACATATACCTTCAGCAAGAAATTAGGCTGTCCCATGATTTCACAGAAATCATCAGTATTAGCGATAAATTCAGAAAAGTGCTGGAAAATGTCGAGCAGGTCGCCGGGACCGATGCCACCGTACTGATTCTCGGCGAAAGCGGTACCGGCAAGGAACTGCTGGCCCGCGCCATTCACAGCATCAGTGCCCGCAAAAGCCGCTCGTTGGTCAAAGTGAACTGCGCGGTGTTGCCGGCCAACCTCATCGAAAGCGAGCTATTCGGACATGAAAAAGGGGCGTTTACGGGAGCGCAAGGGCGCAGGATCGGACGTTTCGAACTGGCCGACGAGGGCGCACCATTTTCCTGGATGAAATTGCTGAGCTGCCTCTGGAGCTGCAGGCCAAGCTGCTGAGGGTGCTTCAGGAGGGTGAGCTCGAGCGGCTGGGAAGCGCGCGCACTATCAATGTGGACGTGCGGGTTATGGCTGCCACGAACCGGGATCTGGAACAGGCGATAGCGAACGGCGATTTTCGTGAAGATCTCTACTATAGGCTGAATGTATTTCCGATTCGATGTCCGCCATTGCGGGAACGTGGAGAAGATATCCCTCTGCTGGTGGAACATTTCATCAAAAAGTACGGCGCTAAAATCGGTAAGGCGATAGATGCCGTGCCAAGCAACGTCATGATGGCGCTGCAGGCGTATGACTGGCCGGGCAATGTGAGGGAACTTGAGAATATTGTCGAACGGGCGGTGATAATAAGCCGAGGAAAAAAGCTCGAATTGGGAGATTGGCTTTCCAACTCCTCCCTTTCTTCAAACTCTACATCTATTCCCACGTTAGAAGAAAAGGACCGTGAACACATCATTGAAGTACTGGAGATGACGGGCTGGAAGGTGCGAGGAAGTGATGGTGCCGCCGAACTGCTGGCAATGAAGCCAACCACACTAGAGGCGAGAATGAAAAAGTTGAATATCAAGCGCCAGAGATAAAGGAACTCCAATATTTTGGAGGACATCCAATATATTGGGTTAATGATGCTGAACTATCCGTGAAATCCCTTTACTAATTAGCGAAATCTTTACAGCTAGAGGAGCTAATTAGATTTTTCTGGTGATTTTCTTTTAGAAGCACTACTAAACCAGACGCCAGAGCTCATTTCAGATACACTTTCCCCGTTTTCCTTTGTGCCACCAGAGCTCGCGGGAGACAAAAACATTTGAAGACATTCTGTAGCGTGTTTACCCGTCATCTGGCACGCATCTTGCATCACTGTATACGGGCAGTCAGCAACAGACGAAGTTCTGTTGCTGACAGAGCCTCAAAACAAACCGTATCGGGAGGACCAAGATGTCAGAAATCACTGCACCTGCAAGCTTCGTTTTAGCGAAAAGGGAAAGGAACGGCCGGCGGAGAAACATCGCCTATTTCATTTCAGCGATCATCAGGCCTTTCCGTTCTTCTCGGCCACGGCTCTCTGTCTCGGCGAAGTTAAAGCCACCGAATTTCTGGAGCACAAAAAAGCCTTGCCGTACGTCCCCGTCGGGTCAGCTTCACACCACCATGCAAAAGATGGGCTTGCCGCTACTGTGAAGGCCACGAGATTCTGCGCTGCCGAGGCGCGGACTAAAGGCTTTTCTCCATAAAGCACACGGTAAACGGCAGGTGCTCAAAATCACGAGTACCGGTCTGTATAAACTTAAGACTTAGATACCAGCGTTTTAGCTCAATATGGTCATCGATAAGGCCAATGGAGATTCTTTTAGCACCGGCCGCTGATGCCAAGGTACAGCAATGGTTCACGAGGGCGGCTCCAATGCCACGGTGCCGGCTCTCGGGACGCACGCAGAGTCTCTCGAGGTACATCACGTTTGCGGAGTCTCTGCTTTTCTCCAGGGCATAGAAGCCGATCATCTTGCCGTCAACATAGCAGGATATGAGACGCCCTCCGCGCTCCAGCGTGATCGCAAGTCTATTCCGTTCGAGAAAGCTCGGATGAGTCGGGCAATTTTCCCGTGTGAGATGAAAGCGGCGCGCAACAGGCTCAAAGGAATGACGTATGGTTTTGACTGCTTCATCGATCTCCCAATCTTCTGCGACCGGCCGAATAACGGCGGGTCCATATCGGTCAACGACCGCCACCTCCCTCGACAACAGGCGTTGAATCGTCTCCACATAAAGAGTGTGCTCAATACCGAGAACGCGGCTCTGCAACGTCTCAGCGGTATCGGACGCAACCACGGGAACGCTTCGTTGATTGAGAATGGGGCCTTCATCATACCGCTCATTCACTAAATGCACTGTGGCGCCGGACAATGCATCTCCTGCCGCAAGTACCGCCCTGTGAACATTGATGCCGTACATTCCCTTTCCGCCGAACCTTGGCAAAAGCGCCGGATGTATATTGAGAATACGATTGCTAAATTCCGAGAGCACCTTTTTTCCAAGCTTTTTCATATAGCCGGCGAGAAGCACAAACTCGATATTATTCCTTACTAATACATTATAGATAGCTTGATCGAGCTCATCTGAATCCGGATGGGCTCTAGTGCTCAGATGCAGCCTATGTATTCCGTGATTTCTCCCTCGTTCCAGAGCACCCGAGGTCGAATTGTTACTGATAATCAGCGACACCTCGGCAGGCAGCACACCTGAGTCACAGGCGTTGATAATCGCCTGCAGATTGGTCCCGTTTCCCGAGGCGAACACGCCGAGTTTTTTTTTATCCATTGCTATGACCGCTCGTTCGTCACATCTCGAGGGATTGTACCCTCCTCGAGTACATGGAGTATCGCCCCTTCGATATCATCGTATCCTACAAAAAAAGCTTGAATTGACGATGAGAACGGGCACGGCGATGGTCAGGTCGGGAAGCCCACGGTCGGATAATTGCTTGCGTCGGACTTTGGCTATCATCGATACCGCTAGTACAGCATATTTCCCACGGTGTGGCTATATATTCGCATCTGCGCTCATTCGCACCTTCGACGCCGAAATCTATTGGCAATGCCCATAGTCAGGATCATCTCAGGCATTTTTGAGCGCCCTTGCGGATATCCAGGGTTTGAGATACCTTTTCATACGCTCAGCTGCTGGACCAAAAAAGTGATGCTTGAAATTCAAAACTTACAGAAAAGCTTTGGCACGATGAAGGTCATTAGTGACTGCACGATCGAGGTGTCTGAAGGTTCTCTCACCGGACTTATCGGACCAAACGGTGCGGGCAAGACGACTCTGTTCAATTTGATTACCGGCATCTACAAGCCAGATGGCGGAAAGGTGCTTTTTCAAGGGGCTGATATTACGGCCCTAAAACCCAATCGAATATTCCACAGAGGCATTTTTCGAACATTTCAAATTACACGAGAGTTTCAACTCATGACGGTTTTGGAAAATCTCATGCTTATCCCGCCGGCGCAGAACGGCGAACACATATGGAATACATGGCTTAAGCCCCGCAACATTCATGCACAGGAGAAGGACATCAGGGAAAAGGCCCTCGAAGTTCTTGAGTTTGTGAGCCTCATCCATTTAAAGGATGAATATGCTGGAACTCTCTCTGGCGGCCAAAAGAAATTGCTTGAGCTGGCAAAAACCATGATGGCCGATTCAAAACTGGTCTTGTTGGACGAGCCGGGAGCCGGTGTCAATAAGACCCTTATGAAAAAAATTACGGACAACATTCTTAAGCTCAGGCAAGAGAGAAACATGACGTTTTTCCTGATTGAGCATGATATGGATCTCATAATGCATCTCTGCGATCCGGTAATCGTGATGAGCGCCGGGACAAAACTCGCTGAAGGTCATCCTGATGATATCAAAAAAAATGAACAGGTCTTGGAGGCATATCTGGGTGGCCAGTACGTCTGAGGTGATTCTGACAGTCGAAAATTTGACCGCCGGCTATGGCGAGGCGGACGTACTTACTGAGGTAAGTATCAAATTGCACCGTGGCGAGATAGTTTCGGTCATCGGGCCAAACGGAGCTGGGAAATCGACTTTATTAAAAACCATTTTTGGCTTTCTGATCCCAACACACGGAGCTATACGATTTCTGGATGAGCAAATCGACGGCTTAAAGCCTGATGTTATCGTGCAGAGGGGCATAAGCTACGTTCCTCAAGTTCAAAATATATTTCCGTCTTTAACGGTTCAGGAAAACTTGGAAATGGGAGCATTCATACGCGAGGATGACTACAAAGGTCGAATTGAAGAGGTGTACGAGCTTTTTCCCATGCTCCAAGAGGCACGGGAAAGGCGCTCAGGTAACCTCTCCGGTGGCCAGCGTCAGCTTGTGGCGCTTGGCAGGGCCCTTATGCTCGATCCAGAAGTCTTATTGCTTGACGAGCCTTCGGCGAGCCTCGCGCCACTGTTTGTATCGATGATCTTTGAGAAAATCCAAGAGATCAACGGTTCGGGAGTATCCATTATTCTCGTCGAGCAAAATGCCCGGGAAGCCCTCGGGATGGCGGATCGGGGATACGTCCTTGCCGCGGGGAGAAACGCTATGGAGGGCGAGGGGAAAGTGCTGCTCGCCGATGAAGACGTGGGAAGCCTATACCTGGGAGGATAACATTTTGGAGCTATTGGTTTACGGTATAGTGCTCGGCAGCATTATCTCGCTCGGCGCCATAGGCCTCTCACTGATATACGGAATTCTCAACTTTGCTAATTTCGCCCACGGCGAGTTTATGGCCGGCGGAGCATATATTACCTTCTTTCTCATCAGTGGACCCCTCGCGTGGATCGGGGTGCCGGACACCACCTTCGGCAGTTTGTCCTTTGGGTGGCGTCTTCTTATTTCGTTCCCAATATCTATGGCCGCGGTCGGTGGGTTGGCGATTTTTATAGACCGCGCGCTCTACCGAAAGCTCCGCAGAAAGGGAGCCGGCCGGGTCATGTTGGCCATGTCTGCCCTTGGCGCCTCATTTATTATTCGTATGATTATACTGATTATCTGGGGACCGGATTTTCTGTTCTATAGACCCGGTGTTTTGAGACCTGCCCTAATGCTTCCTTTTGGCATCAAAATACGGCCGGATCAGCTGGTGATACTGGTGGCGGTGATGGTGCTGGTTTTCGCCCTGCACCTCTTTCTGCAGAGGACGAAACTGGGCAAAGCAATGCGAGCGACGGCTGACAATATGGACCTGGCGTTAATATCCGGTATCAATATCGAGAGGATCATCGTTATTACTTGGATTATCGGCGGCGGGCTGGCCGCGGCGGCGGGGATTCTCTACGCAGTGGATGTCCAGCTTCATCCAGCCCTCGGGTGGAATTTCCTTCTCCCACTTTTTGCGGCGACGATCCTCGGCAGCATAGGAAATATTTACGGAGCATTTGTGGGCGGACTTATCATTGGCATTATCCAGCAACTATCAACGGCAATCATACTTCCTACGTATAAACCCGCGGTGGCCTTTCTCATCATGATTATTATTCTACTTATTAAACCCCAAGGCATATTCGGAAAAAGGGGACGCCTGTGAACCTCCTCGGAATACTTGCATACATTGTGTCTCTGGCAATCATGGCGAGCATCTACGCGATTTTCTGCCTTGGTCTCAATATACAGTGGGGATATACGGGACTGTTTAACATAGGCATTGCAGGCTTTTTTGCAGTCGGCGCATACACCACTGCTCTGATTACATCACCAAAACCGACGGGAATCTACGCACAGTATGTGCAACAAGTTTTTGCCCTCAATCTCCCGTTCCCGTTGGGAATCCTCGGCGCCGCTTTGGTGTCTGGCCTGATTGCTTTGGTAATTGCCGGTCCTACTCTCCGCCTCGGCGGCGATTACCTGGCAATCACCACCATCGGGATCGCTGAAACCATTCGGCTTATTTTTAATAATGAACATTGGTTGGCGAACGGTCCGAGGGGATTAGTCGGACTTCCCCAACCCCTAAAAAGCCTGGTTGCGCCAAGGTACTATAATTACATCTATCTCGTCATCGTAATCGTTTTCCTGGTAGCAATCTATTTTATTATTGAACGGGCCATCCGCTCGCCGTGGGGCAGGGTGTTACGGGCAATTAGAGAGGATGAGGTCTCGGCCTCCATGAGCGGCAAAAATACGGTGAGCTATAAAATCCAGGCGTTCGTTTTTGGCGCCATGATTATGGGAATCGGCGGTGCGCTCTACGCGCACTATACTATCGCTATCTCACCAGAGGTTTTCGTTCCGTTGTACGGCACCTTTATTATCTGGGTCATGGTAATGGCGGGGGGAAGCGGGAATAACAAGGGAGTCATACTCGGTGCTTTCGTCATTTGGGGCATTTGGGTCGGCACCCAGTTTATCACCGACCTCGCCCTTCCGGCGGTCCTAAAAGCCCGGGCGCCATACATCCGATTTTTGGTAATAGGAGTGTTGCTCGAGATGATCCTTCTCTTCAGGCCCCAGGGCATGCTTGGTGAAGAAAAGAGCGTCTCAAAAATGTCCGAATAAGCGCGGCCCCGCAGCCCGCGGGCGCCGGCGGCCCATAGGCTTTTCTTGCCGGCGCCATCCCCAAGCTTTGGACCACTACACAAGTTTCTCATCCGCACGGGCAACTATGATTTCGCCGGACTGCTCGAGTCTCCTGATTATGGAAACAACCGTCTGCTGAACCGTCTCCACGTCGGACAACCGCATCGGCTTTGTCTGTTCGAGCTCGGATTTCAGCTCTTCGAGATCTTCCTCGTTTAAGCACTTGAATATGTGATCGTGTACTTCATGGATTATCCCCTTCATGGCAACGGCAAACTGCTGTGGGCCGGCCTCATGGTAGATTTTGGGTATCCCCTCAGGCTGCAAGAGCACGATGTCCTCAAAGACGAACATTCTCCGTTTGATTTCTTCTGCAAGCTCGGGATCATCGTCCTCGAGGTATTCAATGATCTGTTTTTCTATGCTCCGAGTCGCATAATTCAGAATCCCCACGGCGGTATCGATCCCGCCGGATCTCATAACTTCTTCCATGGGCATTGCCCGCATTTTCTTTTCGAGGGTTCTTTCCACCTCTTGAATTACGTGAGGAGCGATCCTTTCTATGGTTCCTATCCGCTTAATAATGTCGGGGCGAATGGATTCAGGCAGTCTTCCGATGACGTCAGAGGCAAGATCCGAGCTCAGAAAAGAGAGAATCATGCCAATCAGCTGTGGATGCTCAACGCCTATAACCGACGCGAGCCAGTCAACATTGTCTCGGGTGACGACCGCAAAGGGCCTTCGGCCGCCCGTCCGGTGTTCGGGGATCTCCGTAGGCGGTCCGCCATATTCGAGCTGATCCGCAACGCTCTCCTGCCAGGAGCTCAACTCACTCATCTTTTTCTGGAGAGATTCAAATCCACGGCGAATTTCATCGCTCATTTTGATTAGCGGCTCCTCGATTCTCTGCAGATCGGCTTCCGGAGGAGCTTTTTGGGATTCTAGAAACTCGAGCTTTGTGATGACGGGAGGCTCTACCGAAAATTCGAGGCCCTGACTGTCGGGCCGAGCCTGTCTCGTAAGGTTCAGCACCGGCACCCCGCCGGACCGGATAAAGGCGCCGCCATCTTTCCACTCGGGCAGACGTATCCTGTCACCTTTTTTGAGCGCTCCAATACGTTCCAGACTTATCCGTTCTCCGGATACACACACTAAAGCCTCCGACTTTATATCGAACATCAGATCGGGGGCCACTTCACTCACGTTGGCTTTTCGTTTCACCGTGGAATACATATACACTGCTGTCAGTCTGGACATGATAGCCTCAATGGTGATGTACGGAACGCAGAAATTTATCATGCCTTCTGCCTCGCCTATTTTTGCCTCCAAGGAGATAAGCACCACCATTTCAGTGGGCGGCACGATTTGCGCAAACTGGGGATTTGTTTCAATCTGTCCGAGCAGAGGCGCGAGGTTGAAAACCGGAGTCCAGGCTTCGCGGAGCCCACCCAGGAGTCGAATCAAAACACCTTCGATCAGCCCCATTTCTATTTCCGAGTACTCGCGGCCCGTTGTCGCCCCATCTCCCCTCCCTCCGAGGAGCCTATCAATAATTGCACAGGTCAACGAGGGGTCTATTTCGAGAACCGCCATACCCTTCAGAGGATTCATATTTACGATGCCGAGACACGTGGGGTTTGGGACCGACCGGATAAACTCCTCATAGGTCAACTGATCTACTGCGGCAACATGGATAAGCGCCAATGATCGGAGCATTGCCGAAAGAGTCGAGGTTGAAAGCCGCGCAAATGTCTCGTGAATAATTGATATGGTTCTGATCTGATCTTTAGAAAACTTGTCGGGTTTTTTGAAATTGTATTTCTTGATTTTGCATTCCTGATCGGCCTGAAAGCGGTGACCAAAAATATCCTTGCCAAGCATCATTTCATGTGCCATATGCATCACTCCTCAACGGAGACTAATTCCGTAAGTCTTATGCCAAAGCATTCATCTATTACCACGACTTCCCCTTTGGCAAAATTTTGGCCTCCCGCTTTCATAAGAACAGGCTCTCCCGCCAGGGCGCTCAACTCGATAATCGATCCTTCTCCCAATGATGCAAGATCACTCAGTGTAAGCTCGGTGGTGCCGATAACAACCTCTACATTTACCACAATATTGCTGATGCTTTTTGCCTTCATAGAACCTCCCTATTCTCCGGTGGGTTTTCCACCACTTCCGATATCTCAAAATAGTATTCGCCCTCGTCCTCAACTATTTCCCCCAACGCGACGACGGACTCTCCGATCTGAAGCTCATAGCCCTCGTTTGCCTCTGTATCGAGGACATACCGACCGGACTCACCAAGGGACAAAATGTCCCTTGGGCTCAATTCTGCGCGGTGCAGGACGATAATGCTTTCCAGCTGTATCCGCCGTGCCGCCTGGTTGGTTTTTAAGAATCCATTTACATCACCCACAAGTTCCTCCTCTCATCCGACAACATTTCTTCAGTAACACGCCCAACGGGTCGCAAGTGTCTTCGTTACTGATATAGATAGTGCTGCAACGCGTGCAAATAATCTTGCACGATCGTAAGAATGTCGAATGGACATTACACTTTATTTACTCCTAAATTGAGCGATTCTTGCCGGTAGAAAAAAATACCTCCATGTGGTGTAATGAGTTAGGCATAACACAAAGTAAACATTCGCTGATCCCACTATGGACAGCGCGATTTATTTGGAACGGAGGTGAGAATAAACAGGAGTAGGATGACAGTCTTTACGTT
>NZCE01000029.1 GCA_002688185.1 Spirochaetales bacterium | reverse complement strand
TCGGAACGGTCGGCCTATGCGCTTTTCCACACTGCCGATTTCCGTCTTACCGCCATAATTTTTCGCATTCAAATTTAGTTTATGCGTCAGCTCTATAGTAAAGACCGTACCCAAGTCCCTAAGCGAGGAGAGCATTAATGAATACGCGGAAGCTAGTGCCGGTCGTTGGAATAGCTGTAGTTTTTTTCACCCTTTCAATTCGGGCCTGGTCCGAGCCCGGAGATTATGCCGATCTAGGTGGAGGCTGGACGGACAGCGCCGGTATTGTGGCACTTGATGACCAGCTCTTCTGCGTTAGCGGCGGGACGCTGTGGAGGGTTGACCGCCGGGGCAACTACACCGATCTAGGGAGCGGATGGGCGGATATCGGGGGGATGGTCTCTCTTGACGGATTCCTCTATATCGCAAGTGGCGGCACCCTCTGGCAAACAGATAAAGATGGCGGCTATGTGGATCTAGGTGGCGGCTGGACTGACATTGGCGGCATGACAGCACTAGACGGGATGCTCTATATCGTCAGCGGCGGCACGCTGTGGGCGACGGGCAAAGACGGGAGCTATGAGGATCTCGGTTCAGGATGGGTTGAAATGGGTGGTTTCACTGCTCTTGAGGGTAGCATATACGCCGTTAGCGGCGGTACTCTCTGGAAGGTAGACAAAGCGGGTAATTACGCTAACCTCGGCGGTGGGTGGTCGGACATGGGCGGACTTACTGCTTTGGACGGCAAGCTGTATGCCGTAAGTGGTGGTACCCTCTGGGAGGTTGATACTGAGGGAAATTATGCGGGTCTTGGCGGCGGCTGGTCGGATATGGGAGGACTAACCTCGCTAGACGGGAAATTATATGCAATCAGCGGCACCACGCTGTGGTCGGTTGAGGTGAGATAGGGGAGATCTGTTTATCTGGAAATCATTCTATATACTGCTAACAACCCTGCGGAAGTGGTATCCATAAATGCTCATCCTCACGGCTTCGGCAAACGCCTGGGGACGGTTGTACAAAACATAGAACATAAGCTTCCAGAAGAACTTGCTTCCTTTTTCGAGGATACCGATATGCCACATAGCCCTTAGTAGAGTCACAATGTCGCTTTTAATATCTTTTGGCACATCGCGATCTGGCGATTGAAACTCAGATAGATACGTTTTTACCCGCTCAAAGTAATTCTGTTGAGAGTAAATTGTTTTCAGCAGGCGCTGATATCCGCCGATCAACTCAGATGAGCTCAGCTTTGGGATAAAGTTGAGCACCCCGTCCATATTGTCACCGGACGGTATTTTGAGAATCCTATCTTCTGCACTCAATCTTTCGAATAACCTCGTTCCTTTCTGCGCATTGAGCAAACCAACCATCGCCGTTACTATTCCGCTTTTTTGAATAAACCCAATCTGTCTGTCGAATATGTCGGGCTGATCGTTGTCAAAGCCGACGATAAAGCCTGCGGTTACACGCAAGCCCTTTCGCTGGAGCAACTTAACTGACTCAACCATATCGCGTCCCTGATTTTGCACCTTTCCGCATTCATTGAGGCTGTCCTGATCCGGAGTCTCAATACCCATAAACACCATCTCGAATCTAGCCGCCACCATTGCGTCGATGAGCTCCTCGTCATCTGCTAAGTTAATCGATACCTCCGAGCTAAAAAGAAACGGGTTGCCGCGGCTGCGTGACCACTCGATCAAGCCTGGGAGAAGATCTTCCTTGAGTTTCCGCTTGTTCCCAATAAAATTATCGTCTACAACGAATACCTTTCCCCTCCAGCCGGCTTGGTAAAGGGCGTCGAGCTCAGCTGTCAGCTGCGGGGTTGATTTACACCTTGGTTTGTGACCAAAAAGAGCCGTTACACTGCAAAAATCGCAGCTAAACGGGCATCCCCTGGAGTATTGAATATCCATGACTGCGTATTCGGCAAGGTCCAGGAGGTCCCATTGCGGCACCGGCGTGTCACCAATTTCTGAAAACAGGTTGGTCTCATAGATTTTTTTTGCCTTTCCTTCCTGAAAATCGGCAATAAATTGAGGTAGCGTGATCTCGGCCTCATTGAGCACAAAAAAATCAACGCCCTCAATCTCGGAGTGATGCATTGAGCAGAAAGGTCCTCCGCCGACGATCTTCTTTCCATGAGATTTACATCGTGCAACAATAGACACAAATGAGACTCGGTGCAGATCCATACCGCTCAAAAACACAAGGTCCGCCCATTTAATGTCTTGATCGCTCAGGCGTGTGACGTTTGTGTCAATCAATCGCCTGTTCCAGTTCTCAGGGAGCATTGCGGCGATTGTTATAAGGCCCAGCGGCGGCTCTGAGGAGCGTTTACTAATAAATCGCAGAGCGTTTTTAAAGCTCCAAAACGTGGTTGGCGTTTCCGGATATACTAGTAGAATATTCATGAAGTACAGGCTCCTTGCCCACCGCGGCTTTAAAAATGATTAACGATAGTATATAGCCTTCTGGCTGGGGTGAGTGTAAAAGTAGTGCAATTTCTTACGCCGCGACGTAATCACGACCTGCCCGCCGCAGCCGCGGATTGATGCGCTGAAATATCTATTGACGCAGCTCAACCCTAACGCCGGTGGAGGCAAGACTTTCCATAATCCGACGTTCTGCCTCCTCAGAAAGCTCCTGAACATGTAGGCTAAATGTTCTTCCGATGGAAGGGTATTTGGCCCCGGCAGCGGTGTTGTAAGGGAGGATCGTAATTCTTTGAATATGGCGCAGACCTTTTGCCAGAGCCACAATCCCATCGATGTTTTTGCGGGAATCATTGTAGCCGGGAATGAGAGGGATACGGAGCCAAATGGGCCTACCGTAAGCATCCACTCTTTTTAGGTTTTCCAATACCAGAGTATTCGTGACACCGGTATGCACGGTATGTAGATAAGATACTACCTGTTTAATGTCAAAGAGCACCAAATCGATAGCGGGGAGAAGTTTCTCAAAAAAATGCCACTTCACATACCCGCAGGTATCCAGAGCCGTGTGAATCCCAAGTTCGCCGCATGTTTTGGCACAGGCATACACGAAATCCGGCTGCATCGTCGGCTCACCTCCGGAGAACGTGACACCACCTCTCGAGGTGGAATAATACCCTTTGTCCCGGGAGACCACGTCGACCACCTCATCGACAGTCATCCACCGGCCAACCATTTCTAGCGCCCTTGAGGGACACTGCTCCGCGCAAATTCCGCAGGTATTGCAGTCATCCCAGCTGATTCGGCGTTGTCCACGCACAATTCCATGGACACCTTCAGGGCACGCACCCGAGCAGGCGCCGCAGTTTATGCATCGGCTTGGGTAGTGGGAGAGGATCGGTTCCAGTCCCCCTTGAGATTGCGGACTGTGGCACCAACTGCAGCGCATGGGGCAGCCTTTAAAAAAGACCGTCGTTCTGATGCCCGGCCCGTCTTCCCCGGATGCCCTGGAAATATGAAATATTAGGCCCTCCAGGTTTTTTTTCATCTTCAACCGTACTGTTCGATTCTTTTGATCTGCAACTCCTGATGCTCCGGCGGCAGATCGACAAAATAAGCATCGTAGCCACCGACCCGTACCTTAAGATCCCTATGCTTTTCAGGATTTTTTTGAGCTTCTCTGAGCTTTTGACTGTCATTAATGGCAATACTGATAAGATTGCCGCCGCCATGGAGGAATGAGCGGATAAAAGCAGGAAGGTTTGCTAATAGTCCAGACTTTGCCTCTATGCTCAGGTCGAGGATGCTCCCGCCTGTCAGCTTGCCGAGGGGAAGCTTGAGATATGAGTTTACCGCCGCCGTTTGGCCGGTGCGCGCTTTCCCGATCGAGGGTGACGCGTTACTGCTCAACGGCTCTCCGCTCCCGCGGCCGTCGGGAGTAGCGCCTACAAAAAAACCGAGCTCCGGATAATTTTCGTACGTAGCGATTCCTGAGAGATAGCAGATTGAGCTCTCCGCCTGACTGCCGTATTTTTGAATGCAGGCAATATAGTGCTCGACGAGCTCGGCCGCGATTACGTCTACGTAGTCAATGTCGTTGCCATATGCCGGAGCCCGCGTCTGTACCAAGGCACGGAGAGCCTCGCGATTGTGCCAGTTCCCCCGGACGGCGTCGAGCAGATCTGAAAGCGGGATTTTCTCTTCATCAAAGCAAAGTTTTTTGATGACTGCGAGGGAATCTGCTACGTGGGAGAGCCCGGAAAGCTCAGGCATATGGAAGGTATAGAGAAAACCTCCTCTGGTAATATCCAAACCGGACTCCAGCGGTCCCTCTGCATATGCGGATAAAAGGGGAAGAGGCGCGATGTCGAACAAACGTCCGTCCTCAAACCACTCCCTCGCTTTTATGAATCCCCGAATATACCGTTCTAATATGGATTTTATTTCATCCAATAATTCTGCAAAGCTGGTGATCCGGTACGGATCGATGGGTCGATAATCGGAGAAGGGATCCATGTCTTCTCGATACATAGGAACCGCAATTGACTGCCAGCGCTCCGGATTCAGTATTCGATCTAAAACTTCGGCCAGGGACACCCAGGTGTGTTTGAAATACGTTCTGCCCTGAATGTGGGGCTCCCAGCAACCGTCGCTCGTGTAATCCCGAGCGTGAGCCTGTTCAAGTCCTAAGCTCTCAAAGGCCGGAATCATAACGTCATCATTATAGATAGTCGGCCCTACGCACCCAGCCCTGATGGTATCGGAAATCAGATCCACTAACTCAGGAGGAGAACCCTTGTGCAGTCGAACGTACAGACATGGCTGGGGTACGCCGAGCCGTCGGGTGGCATTCATACTCATATACGTAAGGGGATTCGTACCGTCTTCTCCGTCAGGCGTCAGCCCGCTCAAGGTCACTGTTTGTAGGAACTGCTGGGCGGTTCCGCGGCCAAGGACCATCCTGTCGAGAGTGGTCCGGCCCCCCAAATATACGGCTCTATGGCCGATGCCTCGGATAAGCTCGCCCTTCTCAATGGGAGCTGCCGGATCTCCGGAATATTCTTGAAGCCGGACATCCTCGAGTAAGTCGTTGCATTTGATCCAAAACAGATCTACTAACTCCTGTGCCTCTTCCGCCGAGATGATTCTATTCTCTAAATCCGCCCTCAAATAAGGCCAGAGATACTGATCTAATCTTCCTAGGGGCAAAAAGTTCATCGTGCTGGTGAAAGAGATATGTGACAACCATATTGCCTGTAACGCCTGTCTGAAAGTCTCTGGAGGATGATACAGAATGTGGCTGAGTGTCTCCGAAATCTCGCTAAGCTCCTTTTTGCGCCCGGTATCGGGTTCATCCTTCGCCATTTGTTTTGAAAGGCTTTGGTATCTTTCGGCCAACAGCCGTACGGCCTCTACGGAGAGCACAACCGCGTCATACCAGGGAGAATCGTCTTTGCGGCTTTCCTCTGCAAACTCCTTTAGTCCAGTGAACCCTAAACGTAAAAACTTTTCGTATGCCGGTGAGGAGTGGCCGTAGATCGATCGCGGGCTCGTCATTCGTCTAGCGGCTGCTTCCAGTTCCTCTTTTGTTGCATAAGTCGGCAAATCCGGTTTTTTTAGGATATTTGCCTGCACCGAGACACCAACGATCAACTCATGCCTGCGTACAGATATGGGCATTTCAGTAAGAACTTTTTTTATTGCGAGCGCCTTTCGAACAACCAGCGGAAGTTTGACCGTAGTACCGTTGATAATGGAAAGGCTTGGGCCCCAGTGTTTTCGTTTTGTGCTACGATTGCTCCGGATAAATTGGAGTCCGGCTTTGACGTGTGAGCTGCAAGCAGGCGTTTGCATCATCATACCTCTGTGCAGCTACATTACGCATTCATACTTTTCTGGTCAACATTGTTCTTGCAGCAATTCCTCTCCCATTTGAGCCATCGTTTTTGCATATTATTACATGACCGCCTATAATCAATAATAGAAAGCATCAATAAAAAGGAGACTTGTCATGAGTGAAACAAGCGACGTATATCGGAAACTTCAGAAGCACATCGACAACATGCCTATTCCATTCCCGGCCACCGAATCCGGGGTTGAAATTAATTTGCTAAAGCATCTTTGACTCCCCTGCAAAAAGGTAACGAATACTCATAACCCCGATAATATGCTATGCTAAAACCAACGCTATTGCATAGTTCCTGGGAGGGGCGAGTGTTC
>NZCE01000028.1 GCA_002688185.1 Spirochaetales bacterium | reverse complement strand
GCTTGCAGCTGAGCCGCTACAAATCATACCATGCTGGTCCTCGGCGGGAAATTCACCCTTTTCAGCGATGGGCTTTTTGCAGGGGAGTCTTCACTTGTTCTCATTAATTAAGGCACCGAGGTTTTTCACTAAATCCACGGGATCAACACCTAGTGCATTGCACAAATCGGCATATTCCAGGAGATCCAGTCGTTGCTCCCCATTTTCAATTTTTGAAATATATGACTGCGATTGACCCAACATAGATGCCACATCAGCTTGAGTCAATCCACATAGCGATCTCTGATCCGCGAACCAATTGCCAATGAGTCTATTTAGATCTTTCCTTTTTTCTTTCTCGAGCATCTTTGTTGCAAACCGGTGATGAAGGATGCGCAAGTATATCAGATATGATCCCGCAAAGGACACACCGACAAACCGCTCTAATATAACCTCTCAAAAAATTAACTTCCGGGAGTGCGGGTTGTTACACGGGAATCCATGTGCCCGCCGTTGAGATCATGACGGAGACGCAGAGTGCGATTATTTCTTTGTTAGGAGAAGCGCGAAACGAATTACAGGCTTTCGAGAAACTCATCCTCATCCAGCGCGGAATGGTCGTAATATTGCTTGGTGTTTCGGATATTCTTGTGCCCGAGCTCGCTGGCGGCCTTTGAGATTCCGTATTTGTCGCTCAATACCGTCCCTCTATAGTGGCGTATCATATGAGCGGTCACCGCTTTGCCGATGGTGCGCTCGGCGAGCTGTTTTATCCTGTTGGTGGTACTTATCCTGCTGTAGGGCCTCCCTGCGTGTTCAAACAGCAATCTTCCCTGGAACTCCTCCCGGATCCGGTCGTACAGGTCTGTTGAGCACTTCAGATCCCGTGTGATGCCCCCCTTGCCTTCAATCTCAATATGGGTAATAAGGGGGTATCCCCTTGACTCAGGTGCACGCTACATATAGTGTGTATTGCTATGGAAGACTATCCGCGGACACTTGCGGATTTTGAGACACGATTCTCCAAAGAAGAGGCGTGCGTTGATTACCTTTTCCAGCTGCGATTTCCGGATGGCTATCTTTGTCCACGGTGCGGACACACCAAAGGATGGCGTGTGCGGCGGAGCGTGATTGAGTGCGCAAGTTGCTCTTACCAAGCATCCATGACTGCCGGAACGATTTTCCACCGAACACGCAAGCCTCTGACTATGTGGTTCCGTTTGATTTGGTGGGTAACGTCTTTAAAGACGGGTGCCAGCGCCCTCGGGATGCAAAGAGTTCTTGGTCTAGGGAGCTACGAGACGGCGTGGACGTGGCTACACAAATTGCGTCGGGCCATGGTTCGTCCCGGTCGAGACTTGCTGTCCGGGCGCGTAGAAGTAGATGAGACTTATTTGGGCGCTGCGGAAGAGGGCCTTCGAGGCCGGAAGACGGAAAAAAAGGCTCTGGTAGTGATTGCTGCCCAGGAAGATGGAATGGGCATTGGCAGAATCCGCATGCGCAGAATCCAAGATGCATCTGCGAGCAGCCTCGAGCCTTTCATCGAAGAATCGATTGAACCTGGCAGCGTTGTACATACCGACGGTTGGGACGGGTACGCGGGGTTGAAAAAGAAGGGCTATCACCATGAGATCACTGTTTTGGCCCATCACGATGAGTCGGCACTTGAACTGCTGCCTCGTGTACATCAAGTCGTAGGTCTACTCAAATCGTGGTTGGCGGGAACGCTCCACGGTGCAGTCAGCCATGAGCATCTTGACTACTATCTTGACGAATATACCTTTCGGTTCAACCGGCGGACTTCGATATCTCGCGGCAAACTTTTCTATCGGTTGGTCCAGCAGGCGGTGCAAGTCGACCCCGTGCCGTACAAGGAGATGGTGAAGCACGTCCGGGAGCACAGAGACGGGCCCCCCACATATAGCGGTACCTGAGCTAAGCAGATACCCCCTATTAAGTTATCCGAATCAGCGGCGTTTCCTTCCGGTACTATTATCGCAGGAATGAATCCACTTCCACTCCTTGCTACCTGAGGTTTATATCCTATCACAGGGCTCCGATTTCCCTTCTTTATAAAGGCAGCGCTCCTGTCGCTGATACTCAGGATCTTTTCACTTGATTTGAGTACTATTTCATTAAACACCCTGTCTTCGGCATAATACAGAACCCTTGCAGAATCCATAACATCAGTTCCTATCAGCTTCCAGATTCTATTCAGCTTTTCCATTTGTGAAGGGCACAAATCGATCAATTCTATTTGATTGGTTAATCCTTCAATTTCACTGATGAGATAATCATGCGCCTTTTGCGCCGTCTGCAAAAAGCGTCTATATAATTTCTTTATTTTGCCCTTCGATTTTGCTTTTCCTGCCGTCATGCAGATTGCAAATATAAGCCGATCCAATCTCTCCAGCCAATTCGGCATCCAGAAAGGGCGGAAGTTTTGCAACCCGAAAATGCTCAATTTCTGTAAATAATGATACGCCCTGCTCAATAATGCAAATATCATCTTGCTGTCGGTCGGCCACTCTGTATTTGCTTTGACGTGTGTACTGTCGATCAATATTGTGGAAAAATCATCCAGCCCTTCTCTCAGCACCAACTCCATCTGGGCATCCAAAATATATTCTCGAGTTTCATTTGAGATACAGTTTAGATTTTCAAGAATGGTAGTCGCTCCCGGCATGCTAATATTCCACCCTAGAAGAATAGTATGAAGTGTATAGGAATCAAGCATTCTTTGCACACTTTCTTGGCTTATTCTATGCCGTGCAAGGCGATAGGAGAGGAGGGGTGCCCTGGTGACACGATTACCGATGAAAACGCACGACCATGCCCGGCGCACATTGGCGCGGTTGATGCGGGCATATCACGCCGATGAACTCGACGAAAAGAAATTCCGGGCGATGATATACGGATTTGCGACGTTGCTCGGCTACTTCAAACACGCCGCGGATCTCAGAATTGAGGAACGGCTAGAAGCCATTGAGGATCAGCTCTCAGAGGATAATCGGAGATGAGACGGCAAAAAATCCAGGGATTGTATCGTAGGCGTATCAAGCGGACCGGATCGCCGCTATACATCCGGTTTCCGGGCGATAAACCGGCGGAGATCCGCCTGCTCCTCGACTCCGGCGTTGTGATGGATCTCGCCGGAGTTGAGGCACGCCGGGGCAAGCTTGAACCGTTCTCAATGGATCCGAAAAACATGGAGCTTGAGGAATTTGCGACGTTTATTCGTATCGTCGGCGAGCAACTCCATACAGTGCTGGATCCGCGCGACCGTATATGGGACGACGACGACCCGGACAAGCCCGACCCGGCGACGTTCCCGACCGGCCCGCGCGTACATGGTGAGTTGCGGTTGGAGTTGTATCGATCTGCTTAATGTAACGAGATGCATTAGTAAGCAAAATATATTATAGGCGGTGGATGAAATGGCGTATCCAAAAATTGATATCGAGGATTCCAGGGATCAGAACAACGAGAGCAGGAGGGTTCGGCGGCGTGAAAACCTCTCGGTTCGTCGCCGCTACGTTGCGGAGTTGTTGCTTGCTCAGGACACCGGCGTTGAACCGGCGAGCGCGGAAGATGAAGCAAAATATCGGGAAATGATTATGAAATTATCGGGAGGTAAGCATCATGCCGAATGAGAATGAAGAATTGCAGAAAAAAATTGATGACGGGGTGCGGGAAAGATTGGCTTCTTTCACGCGAGAGGATTTCCAGGAATTACGGAAAAACAACCCGGCGGTGCGTTCAATCGTGGATAGTGAGACCAACAAAGGCACTCATACCGGCATCGAAAATGCATTGGCCAAAATGAAAGAGGAATCGGAAGTCGAGACTGATACTAAGCGAGCTGATGCTGCGACGGCGCTGGAGCTGGAGCGCCATAAGTTCATGCTGCAAGCCGTCAAGGAGGGGATTGCTCCCGACATCGCGGAGAAATTATCCGGCAGCTACGAAGACCGCCTGGCCGCTATCGGTGACGTCAAGACTCAGGAGCGCAAGGAATTCTTGAAGCGAAATGGCAGAACGCCACACATATCGCTACACACCGAGCCCGGCTTATATGACCGCCTGGACAAGTTGCCTGCGGACATGCTTGCGAAGATATCCCCCGGTTTGATTGATAAAGCCGGTGAAGAAATGATGAGTCAGGGCCGGAAATCTCGCGGCCAAAGTCTTAGAGAAGAGTTGTTCGGAGGCAAGAAATGAGCTTTGATGCAGTTTCACGAACATTATTCAACGCAAGTAATACCGATCTCAATCAGCAGATCGCTAGCGAGCTTGTAAAAATTGAAGCCGAGGCCGGGCGGATCCGCGAACGCGGCGGATCTCCGGCGCTCGAACTCAAGCCCCAGGTCGACCAACTGCGAACCGCTATCGAGGTGGGCAGATTTGAGACCCTCCAGCAAATCGCCGCGATCCAGGGCGAGGCCCGCAGCGAGTGGGAGCAGGCACGCGACAAGAAGCCCAATGTCGAGCTTGCCCAGATCCGGAGAGCATCGAATCGATTCCGAGGTATGGCCGATGCCGATGTGACTGCGCTGGCCCTGGCCTATGCCGATGGTTCGACCGATCTCTCCGCCATTGAGCTTAACGAAGCCCGCGCCAGGCTCCGCACGAACGGCGCCGAACTTGATGTTCTAAACCAGGTTGCCAAGGAACGGCGCACGGATACGCCTTGGATCAGTGAAGATGAAGAGCTGGCCAAGCTTGCCGATTATGGCGATACCCTGAGCACGTTCAAAGCCGATGAGATCCTCGTGGAGTCTGAGGAATACGGCCAGGATAGATTTAACTTAGATAATCTCCTCGATCTCAATGGCGAACTCGCCGGGCCGGATACTCCAGATGTGTAAGCGAATGTAAATGCCATGCCATCCTCTCGCGTCGGCGCGGTTTGCCACACCTCCCGCCGCGTCGGCGCATTTTTTTAAGGATACCGAATGCCCAATGGCGACGAGGCCATTCATCACGATATCACGAGATTCTCGGCCCGGTTATCCATGATTGTGCTGAACGCTATCGACAAGCACGACCCCTGTTTTTTCGCAGAAACCGATGAGGCCGAGTACTTTTCTATTCATCTGCAGGAAGAACTATCGCACGCTGCAGCGGCGTTTTTCCGCGAGATGGGAGCTTCCTAATGTGTCGGGTTATGTTAAGCAACTTAAGTTCGGTTCATCTAATCTTGCCAAGCAGTCACAACGCCATTTTCTAGGTAAACATATTGATCCCCGTAAACAAATTGCTCACTAACGCTATCTTTAGTGACTGTCCTATTGATATCCTCTGGGTCCCCCAAACTCATTAAAAGCATTTCTTTGGTCATGCCAATTTTAATTTTCCGTTCTTTGATGACACTCCAATCACTTTCTAACCAATAGGGATGGGTTTCCCGCGGGTCTTCCAGCGTGAACACATTCCAAAACTTGCGAAACTCAAACGGATTGTTATTTAGATTTACCACTGTTCCCGACCAATGACGGATATTCCCGTCTCCGTCATCGAGAAAGAACTTTACGGGCGAACTTTCAAAACAATCCCATGTAACATCCGTTATCGTGAACTGCTCAAACAAGGAAAAGTCATATCTTTCTGGTCCGTCTTTGTCAGGGGAATACGACTCTCCTTTCTCACTCCGAATAGATCCTATGAACCAGACATGGCTTCCAACCAATTCTCTTGCTTTCTCAAGTTCGTCCACATACGCAATATCAGGAAGGGCGCCTCTGTAGTCTGTTCCGTATACTCTATATCCGTCCTCAACATAGATCTCGAAATCAGCCATTAAAGGATTATCAGATTTTGATAAAACCCAGCCGTATTTGCCGGACAATTTCTCATACGCTATTCTTTCATAATAATCGCCTTTCTTTATGTGAACCTCGTACCCGTATTCTCGTAAAGATGGCACTTTTCTAAGAAAGATGATTTTGTTTTCGTCTTTCAGCAAGTTTGGATCAATGCTTTCCTTTATCACATCACCAGAGGAGCGATTGGCGGCTATTGTGGACGAGCCATCTCCCAGTATCGTGGCGCAAGAAAACAATACACCAAAGACAACGGCGTACAGGAAGGCTATTCTTGCTTTGCTCATGATTTCTTCACCTTTTCCTCACTTCGTTATGTCTTGCGTCATCTAATTCGTTCATATAATGCCGCTATTACCACCTATATTCCAGACCTCAGTAAATGAGCTTCTGTCTCCCAAGTTGAATGCTCTGAAAAAAGCGTTGGCGTACGGTAATTATTGAGAAAAAAAGAGCCT
>NZCE01000027.1 GCA_002688185.1 Spirochaetales bacterium | reverse complement strand
CGCCGGAAAAAACTTAGCTCTCCCGCGACGTTACGAGCACGGAGCAGGGGGGAGGTCTCCACTCAGATCGTTGCGGGACGGCCTGAATTAGGACAGAATGACAAGTCCGTACAAATACTCACACGCCTAAGGGCGGATCCGGAAACCGGTCCTCACGCGGCTCTATATTCGGGCACCCTCAATATGAAAATGCACAAATACGACGATGCCGTGATGGATTTTGAAATCGGACTTCGACACGAAAATATGAAGGATGAGGTGCGGCTTGAGCTGAAATACAGGCTGGCAACCGCGTACATTCAGACTAAAAACATCCCGGAAGCTCTCAAATATTTTGATGAAATTATGCGGGTGAATCCGGGCTACCGTGACGTGCCGGCGCAGCTCGGTAGATATCGGGAATTGAGCTTGAATCGAAATCTGCAGGTGTATCTCCTGGGAAGCGTGTCTGAGTTTGTCACTCTCTGCAGGAAGCTCTGCACTATGTTTTTCCCGGATGCAAAAGTAAAAATCATAGACATTTCAGTGCAAAAGAGCGAGTACGCGGATCTACTTGCTGAGGTTCATACCGCAAGGTGGGAAGATCTGGTGCTCTACCGTTATATTCGATCCTCAAACCAAATAGGAGATCTTGCATTGCGGGACATGTATGCGAGAATCAAAGACCTAAAAGCAGGCCGGGGATTTTGCGTGACCGCCGGCGGATATACCGACACGGCCCGTCAGTTTGTCGAGGCGCGGCTGATCGATCTTGTAGACAAGGACCAACTAGTAACCCGGCTAAACAATATGTCGAGCTTTTCGGGCTAATACTTCATCCGGTTAGCACCTATTCACGCCTTCTTATCACATTCTTTACCACAAACTTTTTAAATCCATCCAAGGCCTCTGAAAAATCGCTAGAAAAGGGCATCCGTCCATAGGTCAGACGGAGAAGGATATCCCGCATATTGTCAATCTGTTTTCCGTCCGAGCCGATTCTGGTCTTGAGCTCTTTAGTCCAAGTTACCCAGCCCACTCGTTTAGGATCGGACACTCCGTGGCGCTCGAGTCGCCGGGCAATGCGACGAGCCTTGAAATAAAATTCACCGCGATCGTCGGTGATATAGCGTATGCGTGGATATGCAAAATGTAGTCCGGCATATCCGGCCGCGATCACCCCGAGAGCCGCCAGCACAATCAACATAATTTTAAGCGCATCCGCACCCCCAGTCGAATCCTCCACTACACCGTCAGCTTGTTCGGTGATACTCCTTCCAAGCAAACCTTCGAGTTGTCTGGTAGTGGAGGCGTTTAGATCAATCCCAAGGTTAAAAAACCACTCATTCCCAAAAGTCGAATAGTTGGCGATATTTGCGGCGGGGGTGGCTTCCCAATTCACCCAGCCTTTGTCCTCGAGCCAAACCTCAGGCCACGCGTGGGCCGATAAACCGGTCACCTCTCCCACCGGATTGTCGGGAGGAATATAGGACAGGTATCCGGTAGCGTAGCGTGCCGGTATCCCGTTTAGTCGGGCCAAGATGATAAAGCTCGTGGCAAACTGCACGCAGTAGCCGCCCTCATCCTGAAAAAGAAACGAATATACAAAGTCTAGGCCTTCGTCCGGGGTAAAGTATTCAGCTTCAAGATTGTAGGAGTAGTTTTGCGCAAGAAAAGCCTCGATCCGGCCGAGCATCTCTTCTTTGTTGTCGAGATCCCGCCTCAACCCTTCAGCAATCACGTTTAGCTCACTCGGTAGATCATCAGGAATCTGAAGGTACAGAGAGCGAATTGATCCGGCCAGATCCAGCACCGGCCCTGTTATCCCCCGCTCTAACTGCATCGCTGTCCCATTTTTAAACGGTCTGGCTAACTCAAAGCCCGTGGCACTATTGCCGCTTTTTAAATCCGGCAGCGAGCCGCTAAAATAAATCGTTTGGGTGTCCACCGTAAACGGGATGTAGGCGAAACTCCTTGCCCTGGTCCGAATGGTGATCGCTTCCCCTTGCGGTCTTTCATCCACAGCAAAAAAATTATTGAGGATAAGCCTGTCCGCATCCTGGTCCGGGATATATGGTGACATTGACCATGAGCTGCCGTTGTAGGTGTCAAACACACGTGTTTTGAGATAAATGACATCACCGGGCTCCCCTTCGACCTCAAACAACGGGCTATTGATAAGAGTCGGGCGAGCGCCCAGCTTTTTCTCATCAAAACTTATTCCGTAGCCGGGGATGGTGTAGAGGAGCGGGAATTTTGGGAAAGATGCAACAACGGCCTTACGCAAATTTGGATAGATCTTTTTATTTATGATATTGTTTCCGGGCGGATTATTCATCCGCGGGAAAAAGCTCACCGCAACATACGTAGCCATGATGAGAAATACGGCAAAGAACAATGCGCCCTGCCGAGATTTGCCGCGTGTCGTCCTAACCATGTAATAAACGGATGCAAAGGCTAACAAGAACAGCAGCAAAATCAGAAAAACGGGGGTCTGTATAATTATGGCCAAAAGATAAACGATGACAAACGCGATGATGATAATCGGCCAGAATATGCCCATGCTAAAAGCCAGGGGACTCAATACAGAAGAGAAAAACGTAATGAGGAGTACAAAGATATTTGCCACTCCTCCTTCGGGGATTCTGGATTTAAACGATTCAAACCAAAAAATATACGCTGACAGGGGAGTAATAAGTATTCCCACTAGGGTGGTCACTGCCAGAGCAAAGGCCAGAAAGGCAGACACATATTTTAACCATGGGAACTGATGTCCTTTGACGCGATACGCAATGCCGCTTCCCGCGACGAATCCCACAATAATAAACAGGGCGAACGCTCCTATATCGGCCTGCAGGTATTGCCTCACCACCATCGGGATAAGCAACGCAATGGCGGCTGCTACGATCTGCAGCGCCCTCACATTCGTCTTATGCAAAGGCTGTGACTGTTCGCTCACTGAGATCCTCCAAAATTGATTCTCCAGTCAGGACGCGGATGCCTTCGGCGCCGAATTGTCGCACCTCGTTTACAACTCTCTCGATTTCTACTAGGTCTTTTTCCAGATAGCACGCCCCATTCATGATAAAGATTGTTTCCTGCTCCTGCGCATGCTCTCGTAGCGCAAAAATAGCTGGGTCAAGGATGTGAGTGAGAAAAATCACCGTTTGAGACTCCAGATTACCCATGCCCCGGTCTTCTAGATACATGGCAACCGGGGAAGCGGTTTTCGCATACTGGAGAGTCACAGTAGATTGGTAAAAATCATCAAAAGCCTCGGCCTCCTGGCTGGCAAAAATTCCTCTCTCCCAACCCGGAGCGATTACGGTAGTGTGCACATGGCGATATAGAAGGTATTTTACCAGTGCAACGAGGATTTCAATTGAAACGTCTTCTTGCTCGAGCTCATTAACGCCACGCCAACGGTGCTTCCTGGCATCTAAATAAATGCGCACGCCCGATTTTTTTGTTTTTTCATATTCTTTGAGAAAGGGACGACCGGTGCTTGCATATTTTTTCCAATAGATGTGCCGTATGGAATCTCCCTCCCGGTATTCCCGCAGCTCCTGAAAAAGAGTTGGATCGGGGAGCATGCCCGCTGAAGCGTCCTTCCCACTGCCCTCTACCTCCGTGGCGACCGGATAAAACCGCTCGAGCTCTACCACACGGGGATATACGGTAAACTTTTCCGGTTTGAATTTCTTCTTCAAGGTAAACATCCGGAAAAAATCGCGCACTATTACTTCTTTAACACCGATCGTGTATTCACCCCGATAGGGGCAGGCGATTTCATATGTTCTGTCATGTGCCCGTCCCGCGGTAATTGTGGCCTCATAATCTGGCAACTGAACTTCCATCGCGGGAGAAACGTTCTCAAATGAAATGGTAATTGAAGGAATCGGCAGGAAGCTTCTGTTGAATACGATCAGCCGGTAGTCAAGTTTCTCACCTTTGGTGGGCATATTGGTACCAAAAGACTGCTCGCAATCAAGTCCGGCATACCAGATAAACAGAGAAATCAGCGAAAAAACCGGGTATAGGCAGAAAAACAGAAATAGCCTGTGCAGTATATTGCCAAAGTAGATCCCTGCAAGGTACATGATGGCGAGAGAAAAGACATATAACGCAAGTAGTCGAAAATTGATTCGCATAGCGCGCTATTCAATACCCACTGGAACTGCACATTGCTTTACAATCCTCTGCACAATATTTGAGGGTTTTCGTCCCTGCATTTTTGACTCTGCCGATAGAATAACTCGATGGGCAAGAACCGGCACCGCCAATTCTATTACATCTTCAGGTATTACGAAGTTGCGACCTTCTACAAGAGCCCGACCCTGAGCGGCTCGCTGCAGGTGCTGGGAACCTCGTGGGCTGGCCCCGAGATGCAAATGACTACTCTCCCGTGTTTTTCTCATGATCGAGATAATAAAATCACGGATAGAGTCCTCCACGTGCACTTTGCGCACTAATGCACGCAACTCGAGAACTTCGCCTTGCTCGGTTGCCGGTTCTAGGGCCTCGATCGGGTCATCAACTTGAAACCTGGCCAATATCGCGCCCTCATCGTTCTCCTCAGGATAGCCGATGGAAAAAGAGATGCCGAATCTATCTATCTCGCCCTCAGGAAGATGAAATGAGCCGGTGAAAGATGAAGGATTCTGGGTAGCAACAACAAAAAACGGATTGGGAAGACCGTGAGTGGTACCGTCAACGGTAACCGACTCTTCCTGCATCGCTTCCAAAAGGCTAGATTGGGTTCTCGGCGAAGCGCGGTTTATCTCATCAGCGAGAACAAATTGGTGCATAATTGCTCCCTCTTTGAAAATAAACTCATTGCGGACCTGATTCCAAACATTCATGCCGACGATGTCGCCGGGTAAGAGATCCGGTGTAAATTGTATTCTGCTAAAATCGAGACCGAGACTTGCACTCAGCGATCGCGCGAGGGTAGTTTTACCCACTCCCGGTACATCTTCTATTAAAACGTGGAGCCCCGAAATAAAACCGGTCAGCAGCAATCGTATTACCTGCTTTTTCCCCACAAAGACCTTTGCTATAGCAGCCTCAATTGTTTGTATCGTTCCGCCGATCCCCTGTACTTCTTCTTGACTGACTGGAAAGTCCACAAAACACCTCCACCTGTAAAACCCTAGCAATCCCACCGAGTTACATTCGTGTTGGTGTTTAATATATTGCTTACGTTTTTTTGAAACAACTGTTATCGAGTCAATTCTACTTTCTGAGGTTGATGGTGCCTTCCATTAATACTACAGTACCGCATTACTGGAAACACCGGAGCATCGAATGGCAGCAATACAGGGATTTCATCACGTGGCAATGAAGGTTAAGAATTTTGACGCTTCGGCCGACTTTTACACCCAAGTGCTCGGCCTCAGTCGGGGGAAGTCTTGGGGAGAACCGGGCAGCAGGGTTCTCATGGTCGACGCCGGCAACGGCAACTATATGGAGCTGTTTGAGGGTGGAAAAGGTCACGCGGGCGACGGTGCGGTGACGCATGTTGCCTTTAGAACCGACGACTGTGACGAGGTAATGGCAAGGGTACGGGAATCAGGCGCTGAAATTACTACGGAAAATAAGGACGTTGATCTCAAGAGCGATCCGGTGTTTCCGGTACGGATAGCGTTTTTCAAAGGGCCGGACGACGAAATCATCGAGATTTTTCAGGAGCGATAGATCTTGGGCAGCTGCTCGTTTACACCGGAAATAACTCCGCCGCGTCAAATAGACGATTCCGATTTTGTTTTTCTTTTCAACGATAGAGACATAGTTATCCATGAGCTTAGTTCTGGTTATCAGCCGTTCAGGAAAGATGAGATAAAAACCGAAGTCAGCACCTGGCATTACGTTGGGACTTTGGGAGATCAATTGTGTTTTGTCGGTACCCCGGAGGACTCATCGGCGATCTCAGATTGGAAAAACTTGCGAACAGTATACCTAACGTGCACCGAGTCGATGCGGGCGGCTCTCTCCTCAGCAGTCCAAATAGCGGATTGGGACAGAAACCACGGCTATTGCGGCAAATGTGGTGAAACAACCAGACTCAAGTCGGGAGAACGGTGCAAAGAGTGCCCCGCTTGTGGGCATACGGCCTATCCACGTATATCGCCGGCGGTGATTGTCGGCATCATCAGAGACGGGACCATTTTATTGGCCCACAACAGAAGATATGCCGATCCGATATACAGTATCATCGCAGGATTTGTGGAGCCGGGGGAAGACCTCGAGAGTGCGGTTGCCCGAGAAATCGCTGAGGAAACGTCCCTCGTGGTGGACTCGATCCGTTATTTTGGGAGTCAATCTTGGCCATTCCCTGACTCGCTCATGGTTGGATTTACTGCGTCGTACGTTTCCGGAGAGATCGAGCTCAATGAAGAACTCGCAAACGCTGATTGGTTTTCTCCCGATTCGCTCCCGAAAATTCCCCCCCACGGAACGGTTTCACGTAAGATTATCGATTGGTTTGTCTCAACAGAAGGAGATGCCGCTCATCGTTGAGAAAGGGCACCGATATTTTGATAATCCGCGATGCCATTTTTGGCGGCAGATAACTCAGTTCATCGTCAACTACCGTTCTTTTTCCCTTGTAGAACAGGAGGGCTCCTTTTTCGGCAACGCGGGGCAAAAGGAGCGGCAACGCCTCATCAAAGGACATAAAAGCCCTGCAACATACTAAGTCATACTTGGCAGAATGCCGTTCTACCGGCTCATTCACCACCGTACTATTAACAAGCCCGATTTTTTTGTTTTTTCATATTCTTTGAGAAAGGGACGACCGGTGCTTGCATATTTTTTCCAATAGATGT
>NZCE01000026.1 GCA_002688185.1 Spirochaetales bacterium | reverse complement strand
GGTCGGCCTATGCGCTTTTCCACACTGCCGATTTCCGTCTTACCGCCATAATTTTTCGCATTCAAATTTAGTTTATGCGTCAGCTCTATAATTCAATGAGGCAAAATCAAGGGTAAAAACCGATTGGTCGTGGGCCAAGGTCAACGTCTCGAGCTCGTAGATCGGTTTTTGCAGCACAGCGCTCGAACCGTACTCAGAGATAGACCGATTAAAAAGCTGGAAATCCGTGAGAATTATCGGGGGCACTATAAGGTTGTCTTCAATTTGATCGGGATAAAGCACATTTACGCCGCGATTGACGCTGACAAAAACAATAGCTCCTTTGCTGCTTTTGATCATGTCGCTCGCTAATTCAATTCCCGCCAGGCCGTCGGCCACGTCAAATACTCTAAAGGTATCTGTCCTTGGGTCGAGCTTTGCAAGGCCTTTGGCCGTACCTATCCACATAGTACCCGAGGCATCTTCCGTGGACCAGGCCACCATGTTGCTGGGCAGACCATCCGCGGCAGTGTAGGTGCTGAAAACCCCTGAAACAGGATCAAAGATATTGAGACCAGAAATTGTAGACACCCATAAGTTCCCGCCTGAATTGATATATATATGTTGGATATCGTTCGACGGATCTCTCCCTTCTTTTCCTCCCGGATCGAAAGAATATCGATTGAGGGTCCCTGCCACCGGATCGATCCTGTTTAGACCTCCTTCAGTCCCAGCCCATACCACGCCGTCCCGGGCCAACACAAAGTGATTGATGTAGTCGTCGCTCAAGCTGCTCGGATCATTTGGAACGTGGTAGAAATGGCTCACCACGACGCCTGTATCAGGATTAACCCGCTTGAGCCCGGCGCCCTGTACGTTCAACCACAGATGGCCGACTTGATCCTTGGCGATCTGACGAATCTCTTCACCCAGAGGATGCTCCGGGTGCTCTCTATATCGGGTAAACTCCCCAGTTTTTGGATCAAATGAATGCAGCCCGTTTTGTGTACCAAGCCAGAACTGCCCTTGGGAGTCCTCGTATATATCATCGATATATCCCAAAGGTGATGTCGTACTCAGACTTGGTCGATATTGAATAAACGAATGTCTGCCGGGATCCCATCTGTTGAGGGTCTCCTCAGCCGCGAACCACAGCGCTCCCCCCGAATCTTCGCAAATCGCTTCAATGTTGTTGCTGCTCAGACTACTTGCGTCCGGTGAGGCCCCGTAAGTGGTAAACTTGGGTGGCGCCAAGTCCAGGATGCTCAAACCTGCGAGGGTGCTTATCCAGAGCAATCCGCTGTCGTCCTCGTAGAGATGGAGCACCTCATTGTGCACCAAGCTGTCTGGATCATTCGGATCATGAAAATACCGGCTGAACTCCCCGGTTTCCCGATGATACCTGTTTAGTCCAACACCTGTTCCAACCCATAAGTTGTGTCGGCTGTCCACGAGCATGCTGAATATCCGTCTATCGCTCAATCCGCGGGGGTTTTCAGTGTCGGCATTTATATGACTGAAGTTCCCAGTTTGGCGGTCCAGAATATTGAGCCCTCGCCAAGATCCCACCCAAAAAACGCCTGCATCGTCTTCAACGATTGCATACACATTATTGTCGCTAATGCTGTCCGGATCATCCGGGTCATGCATGTAGGCCTCGATAACCTGTCCGGTTTGAGGATCAATCCGGCGCAATCCGCCGCGGCGCAGCCCTATCCATAGGCTGCCATCTTTAGCTTGATAGAAAATCTTTATGTTTTGATTGGCCGGCGCAACCGGCATGACGGGGTCAAACGAGAAATGGGTAAAGGCTCCCGTCTCTCGATCCATCCTATCCAACCCGTTGGCCGCCGCCACCCAAAAGTTACCGTCAATGTCCTCAAAGGTAAATTGAACAGAGTCATGCCAAATGCTGGTAGGATCGTCCGGATTATGGCGGTACGTGGTAAACCTTTCGGTGTCCTGATCAAACTTGCTCAAGCCTGCACCTAACGTGGATACCCATATGGTTCCCTGGCTATCTTTATGCACTGAAAATGCCGGATCTCCGGCCAGACTATGAGGATCACTCGGGTTATAAGAAAATACTTTTATTTTATATCCGTCGTATACATTGACCCCGTTAAACCGTGTACCAAACCAGATCCGTCCGTGATTGTCTTGAATGACGTTTCTCACTTCGGACCCCGACACCCCATCTTCGCGGGTCAAGTTCTTAAACTTTGGCTGGTCCCAACCCTGGGTATAGAGAGATGGCGGTATTATAAATAAAAATAGCAGGGAGAAGAATTGAGCAAGGGTTAGTCCGGTGAATAGGTTCTTGCGCATAAATCATTTACTCTTACGTTCAGCTTAAAATATAGGGCACTTTGTCTCGGATACCGGCGAAAAAATACCTTCCGTCCGAGCGACGAAAAAAGCAGGCGGCTAAAGCTATCGCGGCTCGCAGCAATGGCTTTTGGCATAACGTCGTGATACACTCGTGCGGCAATGAAAAAGCTAAAATGGATCCGTCATGAAGATCTTGCGATAAAAAAAACCCCGTCCGTCGGTAGAGAAGAATACCTCGATTTTATGACGTTTAAGGAAAACAGACGGCCTCTCTTTACCGAGATATTCGGACCTATCGTTGGATTAAAGGAGGAGTGGGAAGCGCAGGGGGCGACTCCCGCCGAGCTAGATTTTTCCGCATTTCAATTTCGGTTTGAATCCCGCGGGGGCGTTCCAATTAGCACGGGCCGTGCAATCAAGCACGGACCGGTAGTCATAGAGGAAACTGAAGAGCACATCATCACCCGGGATGATATCGGAAGAGTGATGAAGCTATCAAAAGGAACGGCTACGATTCCGTTGCCCCTCAATTTTCCCGTTAGCTCGATGGATGATTGGTTAAAAATCAAGCCTCTCTATCAATTTCATAATGGACGCTTCGGGAAAGATTGGCAGGCGATCGCGGAAAAACACCTATCGGAGGACCGGGTCGTATCAGTCTCCATTCCCGGAGGGTACGACGAGCCTCGAGAATTGATGGGCGAGGTCGAGCTGAGCTATGCGTATTATGAGAATCAGGAGCTCGTCCACGATATTCTCAAAACAATATGCACAACTGCCTTTACGGTCCTCGACGCGGTTTCGGCTGCCGTCCAGGTAGATCTCCTGTCCGTGCATGAGGACATGGCCGGAAAATCAGGTCCTCTGGCGGGACCCAAGCAGATCAGAGAGTTTATCCTGCCATACTATAAAAAAATCTGGGATATGCTTAAAAGTCGGGGAGCGCGGCTTTTCGATCAGGATAGTGATGGTGACATGAATTCGGTAATCCCGGTTTTTCTCGACGCCGGGGTGAATGTCATGCATCCGATGGAGCCCGCGGCGAATATGGATCTCGTAAAAACTAGAGAGACTTACGGTGATGCCCTGGCCTTCTACGGCGGCATAGACAAGCATGTAATTAGAAAAAGCCGGAATGAGATCATCACCGAGCTTGAATATAAAATCCCACCAATGGTGCAATCAGGAGGGTGTGTCCTGGCCTTAGATCACCGCATCCCAAACGGAACACCTTTAGATAATTACCGTTTCTACCTCAGCAAAGCATGGGAGATAATAAACCGAGAAGCGAAATCCCTTGAGTAGCGGCATCGTAGGGAAAGCCGTATGTGTCCTAGGCCCATGGCGGCTTTGATTTTCTTCTGATTTCTACCTCATCAATGACCGCATTGCCACCCATCTCGATGAGCGCTCCGACAACCGAGGCAACTTCTGAAGGGCTAATAAGCTCACCGGCATCGATGTCCGGCCGCACGCCTCGAACCATGTCTGTATCTACCGCGCCCGGGAGCACGGCATGGACTCTGATTCCAAATGCAGAGATTTCCTTTGCAATCGATTTGGTCAGGCCGAGCAGAGCATGTTTTGATGCTGAATATACCGACTGCTCGGGATATCCCTTTTTTGAGACTACCGAGCAGATGTTGATGACGTAGCCGGGCTTGGCCTCCAGGAGTTGCGGCAGGCATTTCTGTGTGAGGAAAAAAGGCGCCCGGGCGTTAATATTCATTGTCCGTTCCCAATCGGCCGCGCAATACTCACCAAATGGTTTGGATAACGCAATGCCCGCGTTGTTTACCAAAACGTCCAACCTGTCATAGCGTTCCTTCAATATTGAGAGAATTACGTCAGCAGACTCGAGATGCCCCATATCGACGACGGCTATATGGGCCGTTCTCCCGGTTCGCTGTCCAATCTCCCGGCCTAACTCTCTGAGCGCGGATTCACCCCGTGCGGCAACTAGCAGATCAAAACCACGTGACGCCAAATCCAAGGCAATTGCTCTGCCGATACCTCGACTCGCGCCGGTAACTAAAGCTACCCTCATGGTTTCCTAAGAAGGCTCATGTCGCGGTCCCAATGGGTGTGTGAGATAGCATGGTAGGTTATCAAAGAGAATCACGCTCCTGCTTGAATAATCGATACAGATTCGCGGGCTACCGCGAACGGGCATGTAGGGCCCAACCGGTGACATGATAGCAAAGTGCATAGGTTGGTGCAAACCGTGAGGAGTGCGTCGAAGCTTGCAGTTTTTAATATACCTGCTGATTTTGAGGGCCTGAAGTCCACCGGAGTCGGCAATTTGCGGCTCTCAAGACAAAAATGCAAGCTTCGACGCACTCTACAAACCGTGCGGCAAAATCTCCAAAAATGGGCGAAGGGATAGTGAGAATTTGACAGGTCCCGCCCCATTTATTAGGGTATATTAGCTAAATCTCAAGAAGGCGACGTGCATGTGTATATTATGTATACACGCCGGCGCATTTCGCCACAGAGAAGGGGCAATGATGGAACACAGACTCGTCTCATGTTTTGTAGCGCTCTTTGTGGCAGCGGTTTTTGGCTTTGCCTCCGGAGGAACTGAAACGAGCTCGAGCGGTGCTGGCGCGACGGGCACACAAGAAGCACCGATGCTTGCTGAAATGGTAGAAGCCGGCACGTTGCCGCCCTTGGAAGAAAGACTTCCGGAGGACGCGCAGGTAGTAAAGCCGGTGGATAGCGTTGGAACATACGGCGGCACCCTCAATATCGTTGATATGCAGGGCTTTAACGACATCCACGGTTTGGTCAAGCATGGACTGTTCGCCCTTGCGCAAGATTTCGGGACTGCCGATCACAGCTGGTACGACAACATGGCAGCGGGCAAAATCGTGCCAGATATCGCTAAGGACGGTGTGTTCTCAAACGGTTTCCGCACTTTCACGCTCCATCTCAGAAAGGGTATGAAGTGGTCCGACGGCGTGCCGGTTACCGCCGACGATTATTTATTCTGGTGGGAAGACATCGTGCTGAATGAGGAGGTGACAGCCGACGTCCCGAGCGTCTATAGGCCCGGCGGAGAGCTTATGAAGGTGAGCAAGGTTGACGACTTCGCTTTGGAGTTTGACTTTGCCAAGCCAAACCGATTTTTCACCTACTACCTCTGTGTCACCGCCGTTCAACAGACACGCATCAGACCCAAACACTACCTCGAACAATTTCACATCAAGTACAATGAGAACGCTCAGAAACTTGCCACCGACAACGGATTTGACAACTGGTACGAGTACTTTCAGAACCGGGGCGGAAGTCTGGCGGGAAACGAGTATGTTCAGAATCCTGATCTGCCGACGATTTTCCCTTGGAAAACCGTGGAATATCGGCCTGAGCTCTGGATCGCTGAACGAAATCCGTACTACTGGAAGGTAGATACCGATGGAAATCAGCTTCCGTATTTCGACAAAATCGTTGCCGAGCTCTCCGAAAACGCTGAGGTCCTTTTGGCCAAGGTGCTTGCCGGGCGGGTCGACTACAGTGCGGCCGCTCTTCAGTTTACTGAAATACCTATACTCAAGGATACCGAGAAAAACGGTGATTTTACGACCTATCTCTGGGACATGCCTATGGGCGCCATGCCGAGTATTTTGATTAACCAGAGTTTTCCGGTGGAAATCGATCCGTACCTGCGTGGGCTTTTCAAGGATGTGCGGTTTCGGCAGGCACTCTCGGTGGCCATAAACCGGGATGAGGCTAATAAGGTCGCGTACTTTGGCGTCTCCTATCCCGCCCAGGCAGGCGCCCTCCCGGGAAGCCGCTTTAGCAAACCCGCATTCCTGGAATCCTATGCCCAATACGATACGAATCTGGCCAATGAGCTTCTTGATAATATCGGGCTACCATGGGACTCGAACAGAAAGTTTAGGCTTAGACAGGATAACGGCGAACCGTTAACGGTCATTATCGAAGATGTGGACGTTGGAGTAATCCGTGGCTACTCAAAAATCCGGCCCCTTCTCAAAGAGTATTGGGAGGCCGTCGGGGTGCGAACGATTCTCAAAGAGCTCGAGGTATCCCTCTGGGTCAAACGTTTCTTTGCCGGTCAGGTACATATCAGTATGTGGGGCATCGACAGCATAGATGATTTCAACTTTCAGATTCTCGGTCCGTGGTTTATTCCGGGCACCTCATACGGCGGCTCCACGTGGCACGCCCATGCGTGGCACCAATGGGTCAGCAGCGGCGGAGAACAGGGAGAAGAACCCCCGGCGGAAGTAATGAGAATGCGTGAGCTCTGGCTCCAGATGCAGGACACCACCGATGAAGCCGAGATAACACGCCTTGGGAAAGAGATCTTCCGCATTCAATCCGAGCAACTGTTTGTTCTGGGCGTAGTAGGGAGCATGAAGCAGCCAATTGCACTGAAAAACAACATCAAAAACTTCCCGGCTGACGGCGTATGGGCAAACAATACATCTCTCATGGACTATGGCTGGTCCTTTCAGTGGTATTTTGAGTAATACTAAAAGCATATTGACGCAACTTAAGAGCCATTAGGAGAAAGAGCTCTGCCGTGCCTAAGATGTATCATCTTCGGTTTTCTTTGGTGCGCTAATCACTATCCGATCATCTTCTTCAGTGAGTATCACACGATCCCGAATACCGTGGGTGGCGAGGACCTCACCGGGGATTTGCAGACGTCCGGCTGAATCGAGGAGGGTGTATACCTCATGGGTGTCCGCCTCCCGTTTGTACTCCTCTTCCCAGCCGTCGGCGCCGGAACTCCCGGGTCCTGAGAGCAGCAAATCGTCGCTCCTCCGCACGGCCTCTCTGCTCGTCTTCCCGTCCCGAATTTCTACATAGCGGTCAACGGCTTTTGCCATATCTCGGTCGTGAGTAACGATGACGATGGTTACCCCGAGTTGCCTGCGGACATCGTCAAACACACGCAAGAGATGATCTCTATTCGCAGTGTCCAGAGATCCCGTTGGCTCGTCGGCAAGCAACACCGACGGTTTGTTTGCCAATCCGATAGCGATGGCCACACGCTGCTGCTCCCCTCCTGACATCCCCGATGGAAGGTGACGCATACGATCTTTGAGACCAACAACGTCAAGGAGTTCTTTGGCGCGGCCCTTATCAAAAACCCCTGAAAGTATCATCGGCATCTCGACATTCTCCAGAGCGTTGAGATACGGTATCAGGTTCCTGCTTACGTTTTGCCAGACAAAACCCGCGGTTTTCCTACGATATCGGATTCTGTCGGCATCATTCATGCGGACGAGATCAACGTCTCCCACTTGGGCTTTTCCAGCGGACGGAAAATCGAGCCCGCCGAGGATATTGAGGAGCGATGACTTGCCGCTTCCGCTCGGTCCTATTATCGCCGCAAGCTCGCCGGACTCGACGGTCAGATCCAGGCCCTGCAGCGCCACTACTTCTATATCTTCGATCTTGTAGATTTTTACCAGGTTCTCGCACTGGATAAACGGCTGATCCGTCATCATGCCTCCTCACCTAATTTGATGGCCTGGTTTACTCTAAGCCGTGACAGCGCCACCGAGAGGCCGGCGATCACGAGCAGAAAGAGCGCCGCGGTAACAACCATAATTAACGAGACATCCGCCTGCTCGAGTACAATGATAAATGGTGGAACCGGATTCAATTCTCGCGCCCGAAAACGGAACAGCGGAAGAAACAGCTTTGAAATGAACCCTCCCATTCCCGCACCAATTGCCAAGCCGCTACCGATGGTGAAGAGCTGCTCCAACCCTACGAGGCCGATAATCTGGGAAGAAGTAAGTCCCATGGCTCTGAGGGCCCCCAACTGAACCAGTCGGCCTCGAATTGAAAAATAGTTATAGATAAAAAAGCCCAGCGCGGTGATTATGGCCGAGACAAGAAATCCCATGGAAAGCAGTCCAAAAAAGCCCATCCTGTATGGCTCGCGGCGCATCTCTACAAGCTCGGTGCGGGTATTCCTAAGCCTTGTAACATAGATCCCCATCGACCTCAGTGAACTAACAAGATCCTCCGCTTTTCCGTCTTTCTCCATCCGATACCAAACTTCATACTGCTCTAGCGCGGTATAGTCCTGGAAATGCTCCAGGTTCATGATAATAAACGGACGTTGGTACGGATTGAGAGTCGGCCAGTAATCTATGGAGCCGGCGACATAGGCCGGGACCTCCTGCCCGCGGTATTGGATGGTTAGCGTGTCGCCGAGGGCAAGTTCGGCGTTTTCAAAGACGCTGGATTGAATAAGCACCCCTTCACGGTGTCTTGACAGCAATGCGAGGTATTCTAAAAATGCTGCATCCCCAAAATCGTTTCGGAACCATGCGGTTCGGGCAAACTCGTGGGGCTCAATAGCCAGCATGGTAGCACGGGTTGTTCCGGACCAGCGCTCGGCTCTACGCACTTCCACCCGCCTATTCAACACCCGGGCCGCAGCCCGCACTCCCGGCAGATCCTGACGCATATAAAACGGAGGCTCTGAAACCACCTGTCCGACGGGCTGAGCCGATACCTCGGGATCCTGCCACTCCTCCTCCGTTGCTATGTCCGCGCCTATGGCATAGCGAATCTGATGATCAAAGTTTACCATCAGAGTCCGTGCGGTAGCCGCCGAATAAATGCCCAAAGAGACGGTTACAATCAGCAAGAGCATGAGTGGGACATACTGGCCGGCATTTCGGGTAAGCCGCCTAAAGGTGAGCTGCCATATCACACCGGGGATTTTTGAGCTTACCCATCTAAATATCGTCATTACCAAGGGATAAACTCGGAGCACCACCAACCCAATCCCCACGACCATCAAGACGGGGACAAAAAACAACCCAGGCTCCGTAAGAACCTGCTCACCGGGCTCGAGCTGCAAAGTTTCCCACGATAATCGGCTGTAACCGTAAATCGCCAGGGCGGTGAGAATGACATCCAAAAACACTTTATGCATGATGGAGCGGCGAGCCGACCGCGCGCGACGTTGGGTAAACGTTACAATGCTCTGTCGCACCGTGCCCAACACCGGAAGCATTCCCCCAAATATTGCCACCCCGGCCCCCGCGAGGGCAAACTTTATTGCCTGGTTTCCAATATAGGCCGGCATGGATTTACGATTTACAAAGCTCATAAAACCGGCGGATGTACCCATAGTCTTAGCTACCACAATGCCGAGAAACGGACCAACGAGCACCGCAACACTGCCCAAAATGAGCCACTCTAATAAAAAACTTACAGCCACATGGGCTCGACCACCCCCACGGCTGTGCATAACAATAATTTCTTTTTTTCGGTGGTCGATGGATATACCGGCCAGCAGCATAATGTAATAGATCACCATCCCCATCATCGGCATGCCTAGGGAAGACAAAAACACCGAAACTTGGTTTCGCAGATCGCTGAACTCCTCGAAATATTCCAGTGGCGAATGCCAGAACGATGTTTCAGGGGCAATTTGCGTTGCCCGTTTTTCGATTCTCTCAAAAGCGGCAATATGTCCGGGCAGATCATTCACTTTTACATCCGAGTAATCGTATACCCATTGCATGTCGTAATTTTGAGCACGAAGTCCGAGACCGTCAGCACTGAGGAGAAAATCGCCATACACATCGGGGTGCGCGAAAACTCGATTTGAAAACGGAGGCGGATAAATCCAATGCTCAGTAGTAAATCCGGTTTTCGCCCGAAAAAGGCCGACCAGCTCGATGGTAAAGGTGACGTACCCGCCCCGAATGTTCTCGGCGGCCAGAGCGCCGAGGGGCTCGCCCTCTCTGACAGGATACCAGTAGGTGAATGTATCGCCAATAATCAGCTCATTCCTTTCGAAGGTAACCTCATCCACTACCAATTCTACAGTGCCGTCCTCCCGGGGTTTATACCAACGACCGAGAATGATTTCTGCCAATACATCAAGATTATCCATCTGCGCGAGGTCTCCCTTAGGAGAAGAGAGCGCGGGCTCGCCGTACCACGGCGGAAGTACCGGGTTGGCGCCAATGCGTGAGAAGACCGATTTGCTGATGAGGCGAGCATCAAACTGTTTTTCCAGCTCGCCACCGAGGTAAGATTCCAATTTCAGGAGATCTCCGTAGGTTACCTCTTTTTTTCTATATTGATTGCTGTGTGATACAATGAGAGCCAGTGGTGGTCTAAAGGAATCTTCATCCACCCACTGCTGGAGAAAACTTTTCTGCAGGCTACCGGCCGAATAGATCGGAATAGAAGCCATGATTCCCGTGGCAAGAATGAGCCCCAAAAGAAGGCCAAATGCAATCCGCCAATTATGGGCAAGTCGCTTGAGGGTGATCCAGAAAATCGTCAGTACGAACACGCCTACTTCCCTATTACCAACTCACCTTCGTCGAGCCCCTCGATTATCTCGATTTTAGTATCGGTCCTTAGACCGACTTTTACGTCCACCTCTCTACGAGCCTCCCCTTCTAGCACCCTCACATATGTTCTACCGTTGAACTCCCTCAGGCCGGCGGCGGGGATTACCAGCGCCCCGATCTGTTTGCTGAGCACGATCCGCCCGGGCATACGATCATGGGTAGTTAAAGTATACTGAGTTTCATCGACCTGCAGATGCACGATATATTCTTCCCTCCGCACCGTCGCGTCCTGTCGCGGATTGAGATGAGTCGTTTGAATGATGTGCGCCGGCACCCAAGTGTCAGCATCCACCATGACTTCTGCATACATGGTCGGCCTAATCTCGTAGAACTCGTTCTCAGAAACATTCATCTGCATTTCTAGAGTGGTGGGATCTGAGATCTCGATCACGGGTTCATACTCTTTTATCCGATCGCTCACTTTTGCCTGCACCCTCTGAATGATTCCATCAAATGGTGCGCGAATGCTTGCCGCCTCTACGCGCTTTTGCAGGTAGGAAACATTGAGCTCATATTTGGCGAGCACCAACTCCTGTATCCGGCGTTCGGACGCCGGCGCGGAAGTAATTTTCATACGGTTGAGATTAGCGTCCGCTATGTCCCGATCGATTATTGCCAACGCGAGCTGGTGTTCGAGGTCGTCTATCTCGAGCTTTGCGAGCACAGCTCCGCCGCTAACCTCTTCCTCCGGTTCAATCTCGATGGCCCGAATGCGGCCTCCGACCAAAAAATAGAGAGTTTGATTCTTTACTGGTGTCGCTTTTGCCGTACCTTCGATAGCCTCATACATGTCCTCACGCGCTACCGCATAGGTGATGCTCCTCGCAACGCGGGGCGGCTCGGGAAGCTCAGGCAATATCTCCTCATCCTCCTCAGCGAAAAGGCCACATGATCCGAGTAGAATTATCGGCAGTACAGATGGTAGGAGCAACGATTTCAAACTCATCAGTTTCTCAACTCCCGTGCCAATTTGCCGTCTTCAAGGGTATATACACGATGCGCATATCCCCTCACGGCAAGATCATGGCTCGTTAAACAAACAGTTAATTGTTCACGGTCCACCAGAGATCGCAGCACATCCAGAACCCTCCTGCTCGTCGTATGGTCTAGCTCTCCGGTTGGTTCGTCCGCAAGAACGATCTCCGACCCGCCAATAAGCCCGCGCGAGAGTGCTACCCGCTGTTGCTCGCCCCCACTCAGTTCCGCAATTCTATGATGCGCTCTTTTTTCAAGTCCCACCAATCCAAGAAAGTGATGGGTTTGAGCCGCCGAATCCTTTGGGGAAAGGCCGGCGATACGACCGGCAAGATCTACGTTCTCGAAAGCCGTAAGACCCGGCAAAAGGGCAAAGGCCTGAAAAATAAAACCGATTCTTTCTCTGCGCCATGCAGTGAGGTGATTTTCCCCAAGCTCAGAAAGATCACTCCCCCGGTAATAGACTTGGCCGCGGGTGGGTGCATCGAGTCCGCCCAAGAGGTTGAGCAGCGTAGTTTTCCCGGACCCTGACTTTCCTTCTATAAGCACCATCTCACCGGCCTGTACCGTTACGCTGATTTCCGAGAGCGCGTGGACCTCCTGACGCCCCACATGAAACACCCTTGAGACATTCTCAACTGCGAAAAGGGGGTGCGCAGAAGTAGCTTGGCGCTCCGTCTTGGTGCGGCGTGGCGACTGCTTCATGGGGAGATAGTACGAAAACCTGGGAACCGCGATTTGTGATATAGATTGTCCATGAACAGTCAGCAATTATATCCGCTTTCAGGCGGGTGTAAATACCTGCACTTTGGCGGTACGGTTACATTTCCCGGGTAGTGCCTTCCTTCTCCCTATCCGGATAGCGGGTCATAATGAGCAGGCCGATCAGCGCAATGATGCTCCCGAGAACCGGCGTGAGACGAACCCCCAACGGGTTGCTTATGTCTTTACCGAATATCGAATAAAAAAGAGCAAGAACCGCCGTGGAAAGTCCGAGGTTGAGCTTCAAAAAAAATCCCTGCACGCCAAAAAACATAGCTTCACGCCGCTGCCCGGTTTCTCTTACATCGGCATCGCATAATTCCGATAGAATTACGTTGGGCACAATGAGGAGAACGGCCACGGGAAACCCGGTTAATCCCGCCACAATGATGGCCCAGAGACCGGCATTATTACCGACCAAGCCGGTAGCGGCAAAAAGCGCCGCAGTGACGGCAAATGAACCAAGGCCCAATATCATTACGAGCTTTTTGCCGATTTTCCTGCTTAAATACCAGACAAATGGAAAGAACACCGCGGCGGATGCAAAAAGCACGGTAAACATGGTGCTCGCGTATGCCTCATCAGCCTTTACAAGAGTAAGGGCAATAAAAATGGAGGAGGAGCGCACGATGTTGAAGAGAAACCAAAGTGTGAGATTTGCGAGAAGATAGATAATAAAGCCTTTATTTTTGAGAGTGAGGAAAAATGATTCCTTGAGTGAAAGACTGCTGGCCCGCGCGTTCGAATATCGCTTTTCATCCACAGAAAACGTCGCAAGGTAGACAAAAATCAATCCTGGAACGGCTAAGAGCAAAGCCATCATACGATAGGCGCCTATCTGCGAGCTCGATTTCATAAACAAAGAGAGCAACAACGGTCCGCCAATCATGACAATGGCGCTGCCGACAAGGGAGAAATAGCCCTGGGCCGTTGTCATACCAAGCCGTTCGCTGTCTGTATGTCCAAGCTCAGGTATAAGTGCAAGGTAGGGACCGACGTAGACGGTAAAGAAAAAAAAGTACCCTCCAAAAACAATCGCCAAGTAGAGCCCGTTTATCCAAGAGGTATGGGCTACGGGAGGAAAGAATATCAGCACGGTAAAAAGCGCCAACGGCAGCCCGCCTATGATGAGAAACAGCCGTCTCCGACCCAAGCTTGCTTTTGAACGATCAGACCATGAAGCTACCAGAGGATCCGCCACCGCATCGACAATTCTTCCAAAAATCATGATGGAACCTAGCACGGTGAAAATTCCCAGAAACGTGTTATTTGAGATAAACGGTATCATACCTTCTGCGATCTTCTCTTTTGGTGGAAGAAGAAAAGCAATATAAAACGTCATGAATATCGAGTCCAGAAGTGCCCATCCGGCAGTAGACGCGTTGTATAACAGGCGTCTTGTTCCTCTAAACTGCTCCATAATTATCTCCTCAACGGGAAGGTTACCGCCGGGGGACGTCCCACGCGTTTTCTGCACCCGCGAAAAAACTCGATGTCATCGCGAGTAAAAAGGTTGAAGCTGCCGAGCTTTGGAAACTCCCGGTTTTTCCCGTGCCGCGCCATCCATGTTCTCACTGCGCTTGCGCCAACGCCGAGAAGTTCCGCCACTTCATCGCCGGTAAATAATTCTTCACCGGTTTCTGTGTATATTCTTCTTTTATCTTCGAGCACGTTTTGCTCTCCCGGCTATTTTTCCCAAAGCCTCCATAGTGTTGCATAATCCATATTTTTTTACTACGGCCAAAAGTTCAGACTCAAGATCGCGCTCCATGTTTCGGTGATCGGGTGACTCAGGTCCGATAAGCCCTTTGCGCTCGGCAAGCCAAAACGGCATTTCAACGTAACCAAAACCATGTCGGACAGGTCCCCGCGGAAGCCAATACTCAACGGTTTGTATTGATACTAATAACGCCTTATCAGTTTCACGGACAACATGCGTGCCCTCAAAGCGCAAAAACCCCATGGAATCAGCCATCATTATATTGTAGCACTATCGATACATTTTTTCAATCGGTTTACTTCAACATCTTGGAAAACTGCATTGAATAGCGTAGAATGCAAAGGCAGGAGATTAAAAAGTGCGAAAAAGCAAAGTTAAGCGGAACCTTCGGGAAGGCAAACCTTCTCTCTTTATAACCATTCATCTGACAGACGCCTCGTTATTTGAGTTGATTTCAAGCATGGCGGTCGATTGCATATGGATGGACATGGAACATCACGCCTATTCTCTAGAGACGGCAAACAAGCTCATCCGCGCCTCTCGCGTCGGCGACATCGACGTAATGGTACGGCCTGCTAAATGGGAGTACCTGCAGATAAGTCGTGTGCTCGAGACTGGTGCGACAGGGATCCTATATCCGCGGTGCGACAATGCTGAGGAAGCGGCCACCGTAGTTCGCTGGGCAAAGTTTTTTCCCGTGGGTAGGAGAGGCGCCGACGGCGGCAATCCCGACATGCCGTATCTGAGCCTGCCCCTAGATGAATACATAAAAACGGCAAATGAGGAGACGTTTGTAGGTATCCAGATAGAAGACCAGAAGGCCTTGGACAATGCAGAGGAGATGGCGAGGGTTGAAGGGGTAGATTTTATCTTCCTCGGTCCGGCCGATTTTTCAATCCTTGGTGGATTTGCCGGTGATATGAACCATCCAAAACTACAGAATGCAATTCAGCGCATCGCAGCCGTCGCCGGCAATACGGGAAAAGCGTGGGGGATGCCCGTGGCCGGTGCGGAAAAAGCAAAGGAAGTGATCGAACTTGGTGCAAAAATTCTAACTTGGAGCTCCGATTTATCGATAGTAATGCGGGGCCTGCAGCAGATTCAAAAAAGTTTCACGCGCCTCACCAAGGCCTAGAGCCGGAAAACGGCACGGTATGGAACATATTCCGCAGGAAGCCATAGCGGCCTTTATTTCGGCATGCCACGATGTCGCTGCACGAAATCTGGTTCGTTGCAGCAGCGGCAACATGTCAAGGAGGCTTGATAACAACCGCATGTTGGTTACTGCGTCCAGGAGCTGGATGGAGCGATTGGGAGAAACTGATGTTACCGCTTGCCAAGTTTCCAGCGGCGCTGTGCTGCACGGCAATAAGCCTTCGGTAGAGCTTGGTTTTCATCACGGCATCCTACGAAAATATACAAACGTCAACGTGGTCCTACACTTCCAGTCACCGGCAGCTACAACCGTCGCGTGCATGCCGACGAATAATATTGATTTTAACGTTATCCCCGAGGTTCCATACTATATAGGACCGGTAGCCCGGATCCCGTTTATTCTCCCCGGTTCAGAAGAGTTGGCTGCCGCGGTAGTTGGAGCCATGGAAAATCATACGTTGGTGATTTTGACAAACCACGGTCTCGTCGCGGTTGGCGCTGGATACAAACAGGTGATACAAATTGCTGAGTTTTTTGAGTTTGCCTGTGGCATCTTTCTCAGGGGTAACGGCGGAGGTTCCCGGATCCCCCATGGGGATGCTCAAGAATTGCTCAAGCTTGGAGAAAGTGGAGCGGTCCCAGTTTGATAGGCGACATAATCGGCGTAGGCGTTATCGGCGTAGGCGGAATGGGAGCCAGGCACGCCCTCAATTTCACAAGACACGTCACAGGAGCGAGGGTGTCGGCTATCATGGACAGCGACACCGATAGGGCAAAATCTGTGGCCGCGGAATGCGGAGGCACTCGAGTTTTTTCAGATTCTCAATCGCTGATCGGTGACGTGGACGCCGTTCTCATTGCATCGCCGAACAGCACGCACGTACCTCTGACCATCGACTGTCTAAAAGCCGGCAAGCCTGTTCTCTGCGAAAAGCCCCTTGGGGATAATGCGGGTGATGCATGGAGGATAATCGATGAGGAAATATCGTGCGGGCAAAGACTCGTGCAGGTCGGATTTATGCGTGAGTACGATCCGCCGCACCGCCATTTGAAAACGTTGCTCGAATCCGGGAAGATAGGAAAGCCTCTTCTTTTCCGGGGATATCACTACAACCCGTTTATCGGATTTGAGCGACAGATAGACGACGTGATATCAGGTTCTGCGGTGCACGACATTCACTCGGCGAGATGGTTGTTTGGCAGAGAAATATATGAGGTGTTCGTGAAATCAATACCGTTTTCCGAGGAACGAAAGGAAACAAGCAGGCTGCTTGTAATTCATGCGACATTCCAAGGCGGAGCCCTGGGGATCATCCAAATCAACACCGCCAGCAACTATGGCTACGAGGTGAGCGTTGAAATAACTGGACAATCGGGCACCATCGCGACCGAATATGCTTCGCATCCATGGGTTAGGTACGAGGGCACTGTGGGCCGACGGGTAGAATCCGACTGGCTTGAAAGGTTCCAGGCGGCGTATGTGTCCGAGGCACAGGCATGGATAGAAGGAATATCAACGGGCAATATTTGCGGCCCGTCTTCCTGGGACGGCTATGTATCCCTCCTGGTTGCAGATGCATGCAAAGAATCTGCCCGCGCCGGAACACCGGTAAATGTCAGGCAGGTAGACCGGCCGTCGTTCTACGCCTCAAGTAGTGATTGAGAAAGCATGCCTATGTCGAGGATAAACCGGCCGAACGTAATTGTTTTTTGGGGGTATGCACTTGACTCCGGTACACGCTACATCTGGTGTCTTGGGGCTGGTCCACGCGCATGCTTGATCATTGACTTGAGCGGTGCCGGATCT
>NZCE01000025.1 GCA_002688185.1 Spirochaetales bacterium | reverse complement strand
TTCTACGTCGAACTCTTCCCTATCTAAATTGAGCTCTTCAATTGCGCGATCAATTGCTTCACGCTCCGTTGCACCTTCAAATTCTTGTACCATATTATGTTCTCCTAACTAATGGATGGGATATTCAGGGGCGCATAGGGTTTATTTCCGTTTGCCGCCTCCGCGACCAGGGCCCGGTTTTTTACCGTCATCTTTTTTTGGTTTCTGCGGGTGGGACTTTCTGTACGCCGCAACAGCTTGTTGCTGGATGGCAGTGAATACGTTGGTGAGAGTCCAATAGAGTAGCAGGCCCGATGGTGCATTATACAAAATGAAGAAAAAGAAAATCGGCATCATGTACTGCATCATCTTCATATTCTTTGATGTCGACGTATTAGGCGTTTGCATCATTTTGCTTGTAAGGAGTTGGGTGCCGATGTAGATGATGGGCAACAGCCTGAGATCGGTCCATGACAAAAGAGGAACGGTAAAATTACCAAAACTCAAGATTGAATCAGGCTCGGAAAGGTCGGTGATCCACCAGAAAAACGGCGCGCCGCGGAGTGCAAAGTGCTTTGATAGTACGCCGTAGAAGGCGATAAAAATGGGCATCTGGAGAAGGATCGGAAGACAACCGCCCAGGGGGTTGACCTTCTCGCGCTTGTAAAGAGCGGCCATCTCCTGGTTCATCCGCTGGGAGTTGTCTTTGAGCTTCTCCTTGAGCTCATTTATTTTTGGTTGAAGCTGCTGCATTTTACTCGTCGATTCATAACTTTTGCGCGTAATGGGAAAAAAGAGCACTTTGATAAAGATCGAGAGCAAGATTATTGAAACGCCGTAATTGGGAATAGCTTTGTAGAATAGGTCGAGGAAAAACTTGAGAATCGATTCCAGCCAGCCTAGAAGATTACTCGAGTCGACCGCCGTGTCGAGGTTGAGATCCGAGAGCCCATAGGGGTTTTTGTCGGGGGAATTGAAAAGGCTGAGCTCTTTTACCGTTTTTGGCCCGGCATAAAAATGAAACGTATCTGTGCTGAGAGAGCTTTTGATAATAGGTCTTGAAAAATGGAAATAGGCGCTTGCCTGCAGTCCTTCTGTGTACGGTTGGGTAAACTTGAGAGAGTACGGCGTTGCGTCCGGAAATGCGAGCACGGCGAAATATTTCCCGGCAATTCCCGCCCATGTATACATGGTATTCACTGAGAGCTCCCCGGCACGGTTCATCCGATTATTTTTCCGTTTGCCCTCTTCATAGGTGTAAAAGTATCGATACTCCCCCCGACCACCGAGAGACTCGAACGTAGGTCCGATCTGGGGACCGAACCCCAAGGAATAGGAGAAACCGTCGGCATTGAGATTTGGAAACTCTTTTATGCTGTTTTCAATAGTGACGTCGAGCTTGAACATGTAGCTCAACGGATCGAAATTGTATGTTTTTACCAACGTGAATGGATATGCGTTGCCGTCGGCGGCAGTCGGCGCGATAAAGTCCCGTCGGAACTCCATACCAAACTCGCCGCGTCTGCTGTACTCGAATATGGCGTCCACCGGTTTTGCATCGGGGCCGCCAAAGCTGATAAAAAAAGCGCCGATATCGGTTTCACCACGGTAGATCATATCGACGGGTTCGCTCTCGTCGTCGTGCTCCTTGAGCTGGAGGGAAACGATCTCACCGCCCCGGTTGGAGAACACCACAGTGAATAATTCCGTCTCGAGGGTGACGGTCCGTTCGCGATCATCCACATCGCCGGTTGGAAGGATCTCCGTTCCAGGCTCAGCCGGCGCGGAGAGGGTTTCAGAGCCGGAGTCTGTTTCCGTAGGCCCTGTGCCTTCGGCGACCTGAAGCCGCTGTTCCTGTATAGCGTCGGCATCCGGCGGTATCGCCGCTTCGTCGTTCTCTGATGATGGAAATATCAGGCTCTGAAGCATAAAGCCGATCGATATGACCACTACCGACAGGACTACCGCTAAAAGCGTTCTTTTATCCATTAAAACTCCCTTTCATATGTGCCTGTATATAAGGATATACTATGAATAGGAAGCTATTGCTGTGCGTGGCTTGACGCTATGGTATCTTGATCTAACAAATCGGCACGTTTCAACAGAGAAACGAATTGATTCTCACGATCGCTGTAAGTGTCGGTACCGGGATAAATAACCAAAACGATATCAAATCCGCGTGGGATATGTTCTTTCATGGTTCTATAGAGCTCTCTGCAAATCCTCTTGGCTCTATTGCGCTGTACCGATGTCCCATATTTTTTCACAGGGCATACGGCAAAGCGGCTGTGCTTTAGGCCATTCCCCATATACACCAGGCGAGCTCCGGAGCAGCTCTTTTTTCTTCCAACAGCAAAGACACGATCAAAGTCTGAACTACGTTTGAGCCGCTCCTCTTTAGTAAGGCTTTTTCTCATCAGCGACAGTAAGCTTTTTTCTGCCCTTTCTACGCCGACGCTTAAGGACGAGCCGGCCGCCCTTGGTTTTCATCCGCGCGCGAAAACCTAGGCTCCGGTTCCTCTTCACTTTACTGGGTTGATAGGTCCTCTTCATAGGATCTCCTTATATACAAAGCACAATATTATCAAAACAAAACTTGCCGCTTTTTGACGAGCAATTCACAAAGGAGACGCCGCATAAACATGTGCGTTTTTTTTTAGACGCCTATAACCGTGTCACGCCATAGGTCTTCACTTTGTATAAGCTCAAGAACGACAAGAAATAATAGTATACAGATTTATACGGTCCGATGTCAATATACGGAAAAACTTGAATCAGATTGCAGCTTTCCCCGGTGTATGTATTCAAGGAGTGCAAACATCATGATCAGATTCTTGCCATGGCTGCTGATGATTATAACTCTACTATTGGGGGGCTGTAGCAAGGGACAACATAGCGGCCTAATCACCGCCGAGCTGTCTCTGGCCGCAAATGCCCATTTTGTCCGGCAAATGCTGACCCCAGACATTCCCCTCGGATTTGATTCGTTTTTTGTTCGTGGCGAGGGTCCGGCTGACACTGAATTTGAGGTCAATACCAAAGAAACCTCGTGTTCTATTGAGGACCTTTTGCCGGGAGTGTGGACACTGTCTGCGCAGGGCTTTAATAGCACGGGTTTACTGCTGGCGCAGGGCTCGACCACTACAGACCTATCTGAGGAGGCTTTCTCCGCCGAAATCCAGCTTTTGCCGATTTCAGGCACGGGATCCTTGGCCATCGATTTTACCTGGGACGATAGATTAGTTCAGACACCGGTTATTCAGATCAGCGCGACAGATCCCGATGGGGTTCTCGAGACGCTGAGTATTGAAGAAAGCCCCGGATTAGCGATGGTAACGGGGACGTTGGAATCAGGGCTCTTTGTACTGACAGCAGGGCTGTTTGATGGAGAAACGCCGATTGCAGGCATGGCCGACGTCATCGCCATTCTTCCCGATCAGAGCACTGCAAGCTCAATATACCTCGATATTGCGCTCAACCCGATCAACATCGGAATCGCGGCAAATGCGCCAAGGTTCGAGCCGTATAGCATTGTCATCGATGGTTACGATCCTCCGCTTTTTGTCGATATTACGGCGCTTCTGAGTTGTACTATTGAAGATCCGGGCGTCGACACCGGAAGTCTATCAATGCGATGGTATGTCGACGGCGCGTTGGCCGGCGTTGAGCACACATTTTCCCCTGAAACTTCCACCGCTGACGTGCAGCGTATTGATTTGGTTGTTTTACGCGATGACTGGATCTCAGGCGGGTCAGCAACGGAGACGATTTCAATTTTTGAGCCGGTGTTTTACGGCTCAATGGTCTTTATCGACAGTATGAAGGACAACGTTGTGGGCGTGGACGGAATATCCGGTATTCGTTCTCTCGCCATAAGTCCAACCTCAGGTTATCTTTTCACGGCCGGGTACGATGAGGCGGAAATCGGCGTCTTTTCTATCGACGGAGATACGGGCAAGCCTTCTTTTGTCGGTGTCGTCGGAAACTCTGAAACTGGTACCACGGATGCCCTAGACGGAGTTTCCGACGTTGTCGTTTCATTTGACAGCGAGTATCTGTGGGCTGTCGGGTCCGGGAGCGGCTCAATTGCGACTTTTTCCATTTCCCCTTCAACCGGCTTACCTTCCACCCTGCAGCATCTAAGGCCAGTCATAGAAGACTTTCAAAACGTTCCGGCCGATATTGTGTCGGGTACAAATACATTGGCTGGATCGCTGTCTCTTGCCGTATCGCCCGACAGTCGGTTTTTATATAGTTGCAGCCCCCTCTCTCATTCCATCTCAGTGTTTGAGTTTGATCCTCTGACTGAAACCCTTGCCCCAAAATATGCGTACTCACAACTAGTATTGGGTGAAGAATATGGTTATCTTCTCGATGCGCCCGAGACTATTGAAGTTTCGCCAAACGGAGAATGGGCAGCCGTGGCGTGCAAGAGCTCAGATAGCATTCTGATATTCACGGTTGACCCTCTCACCGGCGGACTGTCACTCCATCAAACATTCACCGATGGCATCAATTCCGTTGACGGTTTGAACGCGCCGACCGGAATCGCCTGGTCTTTAGACAGCAAACATTTATATGTCGCCGGCTATTATGATGATGCAGTTAGCCTGTTTGTCGATGAAAGTGGTACTTGGATCTATCAAGGTTCGCTGCGTGACGACGATTATCCGGATTCTCCGTTTCACTATCCGAGAGGGATTCTCATGAGCCCGGACGGTACGGAACTGTATGTATGCGCATCAGGGAGTGACGCCCTGACGGTTTTCTCGAGGGACGGTGTTACCGGTGGGCTCTCAAACCCGGTCTCAGCTATAAACGGGGAGGACCGATTGGACGGTTTGGACGGTATGAGGGCCTCAGCAATATCGGCGACTGGTGAGTTTCTCTATGCGGCTGCCACAAATGATGACGCGGTGGTGTTTTTTAGAAGGGACCGGTAGATGTGGTGTCGTTAATTTGCCACTATCCGGCGGAAGGTTTTTTCCCATGACCACGGAGGCGCGCAAGCAAACTCTTGAACTCTCGATATTCCTGAGAAGCGTTTTCTACGGGAAGCGGGATTTTTTCTGGGTCGAGTATTGGTGAAGTGGGGGGGGGCCCCTGGATGCCTACAGGAGGGCTGGTCCCAACGGTTTTTTGAGACTGCAAGTAACATCTGATATCCTGAAGCTCTAGCTCAGGATATTTTTTTTTCATTGCTTTGAGCACACGCGCGTGGGAAAGCTGTAGCACCTGCATCCAACCGGGGTGGTCAACTTCGACGAGAACGGTCCCGCGCCGAACATCGATGACTTTAGAATGGGCGGCCAAGTCTTGGCCGGCAATTTTTGACCAACCGCCAAAAAAAGACCCCCATTCCTCCGCTTGTTTTGAATCTTCATTACCGAGAATGGATTTAAGGATTTCACCGGCTTTTTTCAATGACGGTCCCTTCTTAATCGTTGCATTGCCTTGCCTATCGGTTCACTAAACCGAGCTCAACGCTCCGGCTGACACATCAAAAACCTTTGTGTCCTGCCGTTTGTATCTATCGTAAGGTTCATCGGGAAGAAAAGTAAAGAACGCCTGCTCGTAGTCCGGAAGTTCCATGAGAAAACGTTCACGTTTCTGCGCGTCCAGCTCGAGGAGCACATCATCAATGAGCAGAACGGGCTTTTTGCCAGATTCCTGGGTAAAGAACAGCGCCTGCGCGACTCGAAGCACCAGGGACATAAGCCTCCGCTGACCGGTGGAAGCGATTTTGGAGAACTCTCGTTCATCAAGATAAAAGCTCATCCTGTCACGGTGAGGTCCGCTGGTCGAGGTTTTTAATAACAGATCAGTTTTACGTCTCTCGTGCATAATCCGCAGTGCCTGATCGATAGTTTCAGCGTTTTTCCATGACGGTGAATACCTTATGTTAATATCTCCAGGCAAGCCCGAAACCCTATGGAATAGCTTGGAAAAGGTCTCGTTAAAGCGATCTATAGCGTTTCCGCGGTTTCTCTGTATTTCAAGTCCCAACGCGGCGGCCTGCTGATCATAGATAGAGAGAAGATCTCCCATTTCATTATTCTTTATCGCCGCGTTCCGCATTTTGATAACTTTGGCATACTGTCTCAACGTATCTATAAATAACGGATTATTAAGACTCATCGTCTGATTAAAGAACCATCGTCTTCTCTCCGGGGTGCCTGATACAAAATCGATGTCATCATGGCAGAACACAATACACGGCATCTGGTCGATCAGCTGCTTTCGGTCTTGGACCCGTTTTTTATCTGTCTGAATAATCTTGGTAGTCCCCTCAATCTTGAGAAACACTTCCTCAACAGCGGATCCGATATAATCTCCTCTGATTGACATCGATTTGCAGCCATGCCGGACCAGGTCTCCGTCCAACCTAGTTCTGAATGATGATCCATAGCAGAGCAGGTAGATTGACTCCATGAAGTTGCTCTTCCCCTGGCCGTTTTCCCCTACGAGAAACACCTCGGGTGAGTTAACATCCACCTCTGCATCTTGAAGATTTCTGAATTGAAAGAGTGTTATTCGCTGAAATCCCATCGTAGACGGCGGAATTGTTGCCGATTGATTATGTCAATCGAGCTGCATCGGCGCAACAACGTGCACGTAATCCTTTTCCTCGGACGGCAACAACGAAATCGCCTTTTTTGAATCAGTGAACTTGATAGAGACAGATTCTTCATCCATTACCCTCAAAGGCTCGACCAAGAACAGATAATTAAGGGCGAGGGATATTTCAGGACCCTCATAGCGGCAAACAATTTCCTCCCGTGCCACACCGATATCGCTCTCCTCGCAGTGCAGAAGGAGGCTGTTCTCATTCACCGTGACAAAAATACGCCTTGACTTCTGTTCCGCAAGGAGAGAAACACGGTTCAGCGCATCAACCAATTCTCCTTTATCGACCACAATTTCGTGGTCTTGGGTTTCCGGTATTACCCGCTTATAATTTGGAAATTGCCCCTCAATGAGGTTGGATGAAAGCCTCTGATTGTCGAACTTCACAAATACGGATTTTTCAGTAACGGCCAGAGAGAGAATACCTTCTCCGGATGATAGCTTCTTAATAAGCGAAAGTATTTTTGGCGGAATTATCACCCCATCAAATGTGCTGATGTTTGTGTCAACCTCTTTTGATATAAAGGAAAGCCTTCTTCCATCAGTAGCCACCATAATAAGCTGGCCGTCGATATTCTCCATGTACACACCATTCATAAAATAGCGAGTCTCATCATCCGAAACGGCAAAAATGGTCTGAGAAATCATTTCGAGTAGATCTTTCTGGGGAATTTCAAAGTAGTTTTCGTCGGCTGTTTCCTGCAACTCAGGAAATTTGTCGCTTGCGATGCTTTTTAGCTGAAAATCGATCTTTCTGAGCATCGGTCTGATGTCAAGCCTCTGATCTTGAAGCTCAAACTCGACATCTCCGTCGGGCAAGGATCTGAGTATACCAAGAAACTTATCGCAATAGACGGTTGTGGCGCCCATTTCTTGAATGTCCACTGGAATTACCGTTTCAAAGCTTACTTTGAGATCAGTTGCCTTGATGGAAAGTGAGCTCTCCTGAGCTTCAATCAAAACGTTAGATAGTATTGATAATGTATTTCGAGACGATATAATCTCTTGGGCGATGCCAATCTCTTTTACTATGTCAGCCTTGTTGCAAACAAACTTCATGCCCTCCTCCTCTTACTATATAAAATAGTAGTAGTAATAATAGGCGCTGTGGATATGTGGAAAAGCGCACTAACGTTTTTTGGCGCCGTAGTTTATCCATCTAATAACATCTGAATCTTATCCCCAAAGAATCAACATATTCAAGCGTGATTTAGTTGATCCCCAGTGCAGCAACAGACTATCCACAGCGTGTAAACAGTTTGTTCGGTCATTGTTTTTTCTGCTAATCAACTATTGCCTAAAGACGCATTTCGAGCTGTAATTGAGGTACGCGATGGAATATATAGAGCCGACGCATAAACTGCTACTTGCTGCCGGCGCAGACTGCATTTTGGAATTGGCAGCCATGTTTTGCGCCCAATAGGCT
>NZCE01000024.1 GCA_002688185.1 Spirochaetales bacterium | reverse complement strand
GAATTTACTAGAAGACTAGAAAGATTAATACTAGACATCTGATAAGTAGTTTTGGGCTTCACTGCGAGCCCGCGCAGCTACTTTTGGAATTGCTGGGGCCGTTCGAATGCACTTGACTTGCCGATCCCTAATGGAGGGGCATTACGAGGAAGCGTTGGAACGCGCTCAGCAGGCTCTCGAACTGGGTCGTAGAACCTCCATCGAGGCGGTCGAAGGAAGCTACAGCCTCCAGATGTTCACTATCACGCGGGATCGAGGGCAGTTGGCATCCCTTCGGCCCGTTCTCGAGAAATTCCTCGACGAATCGAATTCCAGGCAGTGGATCCCCGGCCTGGCCCTGCTGTATTCTGAACTTGGGATGGCCACGGAGGCACGGGAAGTGTTCGAACGAGCGGCCTCAACCAAGTTTTCGGCCATACCCCGTGATCACGCTTGGCCGGGCTCCATGGCGTATCTTGCCTTAGTCTGCGCTTTCCTCCAGGACGAAGACCGGGCCGCACAGATCCACGAAATGCTCCGTCCGTACGCGCACAGTGCCATCGTCGCGGGGGGGATCGTTATCTGTCTAGGCTCGGGTTCGCGATTCCTCGGTCTGATGTCTAGTGTACGCAGGCGATGGGCTGAAGCAGAGGCTCATATCGCGGAAGCCCTCGCATTCAACGAGAAACTTGGGGCCCGACCGGCTCTGGTTAGGACTCGTCACGACTACGCGGCTATGCTCCTCAAACGCCGGCGCAACGACGATGTGGTTAGAGCCGCGGAGCTGGTGGAGCAGGCCCTCGGCGAAGCGCGACAGATGGAAATGACCGGTATAGTCAATCAGCTTGAGGCGCTGGCGCAAGCGGCGGCCGCCCATCGCGGCAGAAGGTTCGACTATCCGGACGGCCTGACAGCTCGCGAGCTTTCGGTGCTCGGGCTGATTACCGAAGGAGACACCAATCAAGAGATCGCATCGGAGCTCTATATCAGCGTGAGGACGGTGCACAATCATGTGAGCAGCATCCTGGCTAAGACGGGCTGCGTGAATCGGGCGGAGGCGGCCTCCTATGCGGTCAGGAAGCACTTGGCCTGAAATGCTAAAAAAGCTCTTTATCAATCATTTCCTTTAGGGTGTTCTTTGGCAAAGCCCCGGCGGCCATCTGAGGCTGTCCATCAGTTGGAATAAACAGAAGGCTTGGAATGCTCTGTATGCCAAACGCTCCTGCGAGCTCTTGCTCGGCCTCCGTGTCGATCTTGTAGAATTGTACCTTCCCGTCATATTCTAAAGACAGCTCTTCAATGATAGGCGCAATCATTTTGCACGGGCCGCACCAGTCGGCATAAAAATCTATGACAGCAGGAAGCTCACCTTTGTAATTCCACGTTTCATTATTCTCATAATCAAAGACCTTCTCAAGAAAGGCTTCTTTTGAAAGATGAATGCTCATCGATACCCTCCATATCGGATTTGTTATATACAAAATATGCTATATTGGAATAATTGTCAATCTTTTTAAAAAAGAAAAGTCCGGGAATCGGAATCTCTGGATATTGGGCTGTTTCTTATGTATAATCCGCGATATAAAAATCGATGATCCAGTACTTTCCCAAAAACAACTATTTGACTCAAGACCAGATACGCAGACTCGGCCTCGATCGGCTTTTCTTGGGTAGCCGCTGGGGCTTATATGCACACTTCGCCGGAGAGGTGTTTAGATCACGGGCTTTGGCTTTGAAAAACGAATATGACGACGAGCAATGGGCTGCAAGCTCATCTCGGATATTGTCATATATCGAGGGTTGCGGCGGCCGATTTCATATCAGCGGTTTTGATAATATTCGCGCTGAAAAGGAGCCCGTGGTATTTATCAGCAACCACATGAGCACCCTCGAGACCGTTATACTGCCGGTACTCATCGCGCCAATAAAAAAAGCAACGTATGTAGTGAAGGACAAATTGGTCAGTGGAAATATTTTTGGTCCCATCATGAGGTCGCGGAATCCAATAACCGTCACTCGTACGAACCCTAGAGAAGATTTGAAGCGAGTTCTGAGTGATGGTGCGAATCTTCTCACTCAAGGGTATTCGATTATTACATTCCCGGAAAGCACCCGATATCAGATATTTGATCCCCGCCGTTTTAACACGCTGGGGATTAAGCTTGCCCGGGCTGCCGGTGCAAAGGCGGTACCAATAGCGCTAAAAACGGACTTTTGGGATAACGGCAGGATGCTTAAGGGGTTTGGTCCTTTGCGCCGGGAGAAGCCGATTCACATCGAGTTTGGCCGGGCATTGAAAATCCAAGGCACGGGGAAAAAAGAACACGCAAAAATCGTCGAATTCATTCAATCTCGCCTTGCGGATTGGCAATCATCAAGTGACAAGCCCACGTGAGGACTCATTTCTTGCTGAAGCGAACTACCATGTGGATCGTCGCCTTCCCTGGGGATATGTTTTCAATCGAATGCTCGATATCGCAGTGATAGCTGGCAAAATCGCCGGCCACCAAATCTGTGGTGTTCTCTCCGGCGTGAATCCTTACCTTGCCTTTTATGACCGTCAGATACTCCTCTGTTTTTGGAAAATGGGAGCCTGAGTTGAGAATCCCCCCTTTTTCAAATGTCAGCAGGTACATCTCCAGGTCTTCCACCATTGAAATAGGAGAGAGCACTTTCATATGCAATCCCTCCTCATCGGTTTCCAGCTGTGTAATGTCATTCTCCCTTATTACGTGGAATCGTCTTCTGAGCTCATCACCGCCTGCGAGCAGACTGTTTATCTCGACGTTAAGCCCCTGAGATATCTTCCAAACGGTTGCCACGGTTGGATTCACCTTTTCAGACTCAATCTGAGACAGCATCGCTTTTGAAACGCCGCTTTTTTCAGAAAGCACATCCAGAGTAAGGCTCTGATCCTTTCTGATTTTCTGTATATTGCGTCCAATGAGTGGTGGATTTACCGGCTCCATCTTGTCCTCTTTTCACGATCCCTTGACAGAAGAATCGAAGTTCAATATAGTTAACATACGTTCGATATATTTTACTCCTTACTGCAATGGCTGTCAAGGGTTTATTGTTTATGCTGGCCCAGTGGGCTGGCCCACGGGGCTGGCCCGCGGAGCGGCAAAAGGACGGTATCTATGAAACGGATTTTGCTTACCGGCGCCCTCGGCCAGATTGGTTCAGAGTTTTCCGCTAAACTAAGAACGCTATTTGGTCCTGATCAAGTCGTTGCCACTGATATAAGGAACTCCGGAACACAAAACGGCCTTTTCTACAACATCGATTGCCGAGACGGAAATCAGCTTGCCCGCATCGTGAAAAAGCATGAAATCGATACCATCTATCACCTTGCCGCGCTGCTCTCTGCGGTCTCGGAAAAAACGCCACAGCAGGCATGGGACATAAATATGAATGGCCTGCTCACGGTGTTGGAGGTGGCGCGGGAAACCGGCGCCTCGGTATTTACCCCCAGTTCAATCGGCGCTTTCGGACCAAATACTCCAAAGGATTTTACCCCGCAAGACACTATTCAGCGACCGACTTCGATGTACGGCGTTACAAAAGTATCCGGTGAGCTTCTCTGTGACTACTATCATCGCAAGTACGGCGTAGACACCAGGGGAGTACGCTATCCCGGTATCATATCAAACGTTACGCCCCCTGGAGGCGGTACAACCGATTACGCGGTGGATATTTACTATGAGGCAGTTCGCAGGAACAAGTACATCTGTTTTCTTGCCGGCGACACGTACCTGGATATGATGTATATGCCCGATGCGATAAAAGCGGCAATAGACTTAATGGAAGCAGATCCTGAACGACTGCGGCACAGGAATGCATTCAACGTTACCGCGATGAGCTTCTGTCCGGAAGATCAAGCAGCTTATATTCGCAGATATCTCCCGGAGTTTGAAATATCGTATGAGATTGATCCGGTAAGGCAAGCAATAGCTAACTCCTGGCCTAACAGCCTTGAAGACTATGCCGCCCGGGTGGAATGGGGCTGGGAGCCAGAGTTCGACCTTGATAAAATGACGCGTGACATGCTTCGTGTACTGTCACAGCGGTATACGGAGGAGACTATACATGCATAGTTCCATGTCAGATCATTTGCAGAGCGCGCTTCGGGAGCTCAGATCCGCGGGGCTCTACAAAGAGGAGCGGATCATCACGACTCCGCAGGGCTCTGAAATAAAAGTGAAAGATGGGCGCACCGTCTTGAACTTTTGTTCAAATAATTACCTCGGCTTATCAAACAACCAAGACGTCATCAGAGCGGCAAAAGAAGCCATGGATAGATGGGGATACGGTCTTTCGTCAGTGAGATTTATCTGCGGCACTCAGGAGCTTCATCGAAATCTCGAGACCGCCGTTTCTGAGTTCCTGGGCACTGAAGACACGATTCTCTACGCGGCGTGTCTTGACGCAAACGGAGGTGCTTTTGAGCCGTTGTTATCGGATGAAGATGCGATTCTCTCTGATGAGCTCAACCACGCATCGATTATAGACGGTGTCAGGCTCTGTAAAGCCCAGAGATTCCGTTACAAACATTCGGATATGAGCGATTTGGAACGGAAGCTCAAAGATGCTTCTGAAGCTCGCTTCAAGATGATCTGCACCGACGGGGTGTTTTCGATGGACGGCGACATCGCAAGGCTCGATGATATTTGCGACTTGGCGCTGACATACAATGCTTTGGTGATGATAGATGACTCCCACGCCACAGGATATATCGGTGAGACCGGGAGAGGAACCCACGAATACCACCACGTCATGGGGCAAGTTGATCTGGTTACTACTACTTTTGGGAAAGCTTTGGGTGGTGCATCGGGCGGCTGCACTTCTGGAAGACGGGATATCATCGAAACGCTGAGACAGAAATCTCGGCCATACCTGTTCTCCAACACCCTTGCTCCCGCGGTTGCCGGGGCAACTTTGCGGGCAATCGAGCTTATAGATGAAAAGCCGGAGCTTAGGCAAATCCTTGAGGAAAATGCAGCCCAGTTTAAACATGAGCTCATTTCCGCGGGTTTTGATTTTGTCAGGGGCGAAACGGCTATTGTTCCGGTAATGCTTTATGATGAACCTTTGGCTAACGAGATGGCCGACCGGTTGCTTGCGGAGGGAATATATGTGGTTGGATTTTCATATCCGGTGGTGCCACGGCGAAAAGCAAGAATCCGCGTTCAGATTTCCGCCTCTCACAGCAAGGAAGACATTAAGGCGGCGACCGCCGCTTTCTGCAAAGTGGGCAGAAAGCTTGGAGTAATCTCGTAGGAGCTAATGAGCTTCAAGCCAAGATTTAGCCGTGCCCATCTCAACGACAATCGGCACACCCATTGGCAGTGCGTTAACCATACCGTCATTTACGATTTGGGCGACGATATCCTTTTCGGCTTCATAAACCTCAAAAACCAGCTCATCATGAACCTGCAGAAGCATTTTCGACTGCAGCCCTTCTTTATCCAGTTTGTTTTGGATTATAACCATGGCCCGTTTGATTAAGTCCGCGGCTGTTCCCTGCACGGGGGAATTGATGGCGTTACGCTCGGCTGCACTCCGTACCGTTGCATTTCTCGAATTTATGTCCCTGAGATACCGGCGCCTGCCGGTCGCAGTCTCGACGTATCCCTTGGAGTGGGCAAACTCAATTATTTCCCCCTGCCACCGCTTTAGATTTGGATATTGGATAAAATAATCCCTTATTATCGCGGCCGCCTCTCCACGTGAAAGCTCCGATCGATCTGAAAGTCCAAATGCAGATATTCCATAGAGAATGCCAAAGTTGACGGTTTTTGCATGGCGCCTCATCTCCGCTGTCACCCCTGCCATCTCAACTCCAAATAAACCCATGGCTGTAGCGGTGTGAATGTCAACCCGGTCTTCAAATGCTTTCATAAGCGCCGGCTCTTTGCTTAGTGCCGCGGCGATACGCAATTCAATCTGCGAATAGTCGGCGGCGAGCAGCAGGCGGTCACTGCCGTCGGCGACAAATGCGCCACGAATCTCTCGACCCAAATCGGTACGAATTGGGATATTTTGCAGGTTTGGATCGTGTGATTGCATGCGGCCGGTTGCCGTTACCGCCTGTTCATAGGAAGTATGTATTCTCCCCGTTTGCGCAAACACCGCTTGTGGAAGCATATCGACATACGTAGATTTCAGTTTGGTTCGCATCCTATAGTCTAGGATTTTTTGCACAATTTCATGGCGTGAGGCCAAACGTGTGAGTACCCGCTCGTTGGTAATATATTGCCCGGTTTTTTTTGTCCGTTTTGCATGGGGATCAAGCTGCAGCTTGTCAAATAATATCTCTCCGAGTTGTTTCGGCGAGTTCAGGTTGAATGATTCACCCGCGAGCTTCTCTATCTGGTGAGCAGTTGCTTCTATGTCGACGCCAAGGGTCCCCGAAAGCTCCTGGAGAACTGAAGCATCTATCTTTACTCCCTCATGTTCCATCTCAACTAAAACGGGAATAAGCGGACATTCGATCTCATAGAATACTTGGTGTTGATTCTGCTCTTCTATCATCGGAGCAAACGCGTGACTGAGCTGTAACGTAATATCGGCGTCTTCGGCGGCATACTCAACAAGCTTTTCGACGGGTACCTCGCGCATGCTATTCTGCTCCGACCCTTTCTCTCCAATAAGGCTCTCTATATGTACGGTTTGATACTTCAGGAAAACCTCGGCCAAGGCGTCCATGGTTCTGCGCTGTTGCTGCGAGGCGCAGAGGTAGGCGGCGATCATCGTATCAAAAAAGGGACCTTGGACGAGTATGCCATGCCACCGCAACACCGAGAGGTCGTACTTAATATTGTGACCAATTTTTTCAATCGTGGTGTTCTCGAAAAATGGCATAAGAGCCTCAAGATACGGTGCTGCATCCCTGCGATCATCAGGGAGGAGAACGAAGTATCCTTCACTCGGCCTCCATGACACGGCTATCCCCACGATGTCACAGATTTTCTCATCGAGCCCAGTTGTCTCTAAATCAAAGCACAGGGCTTTCTGCTGCAGCATTTCCTTACATAAACTCTGAACTCCGCTCAAGGTATCCACCAACTCATATTTGTGGTCGATATCAGCGGCGGCCGACAACTTTTTCGCCTCCTCAGCGCTTTCAGCATACCCATCGCCAAACAGACGACTACCAATACTGCCAAACTCAAGCTCATTAAAAAGAGCTATCGAGGCTTCCTCATTCCACCCGGACCATGCAAGATCATCAAGGCTATGCGTGACCGGAACAGTCCTGACAATCCTGACCAGATCTCTAGATAAATAGGCGAGCTCCCGGTTTTCTTCGAGATTCTCCCGTTGCTTACCCTTCATCTCTTCAATATGGTCGTAAATCCCCTCAAGATTATCATAGGCTGCTATGAGTTTTTGAGCGGTTTTCTTCCCGATTCCCGGAACTCCCGGAACGTTGTCGCTCGAATCTCCCATCAATCCTAGAATATCAACTACCTGATCCGGATGCCTGATACCCCACTCGTTGCATATTTCATCCATCCCTAAAATACTCAATCCACCCGCTGAACTCGGCTTACCAATGATAGACGTGGTGCTTACCAATTGCGCAAAGTCTTTGTCCGGTGTGACCATGAGTGTATTTAGCCCTTCGGAATCAGCAATTCTTGTAAGAGTTCCCACAACGTCATCAGCTTCCCATCCGGGGTAGCGAAGGACGGGGATATTAAAGGCTTCACATAGACGGAGAATAAAGGGTAGCGCCTTGGAGAGGTCTTCAGGCATGGACTCCCTGTTCGCCTTATATTGTGCATAGGCTTTGTGTCTGTGAGTCGGCTCGGGCGTATCGAACGCAACCGCAAAATGGGTGGGCTCGTGACTGTTGATAATGTCGACGAGGGCGTTGGCGAACACGTAAATGGCGGAGGTATTGAGGCTATAAGTTGTAAACCGAGGATTCCGAATTAGGGCGAAATGGCCACGGTATGCAAGTGCCATCCCGTCTATGAGTACGAGCTTTTCAGGTTTATTGCTCATGATGTAACATCCTTTTTTTGCAGCATCATCGCGCCGGAGAGCGCCTCATTGCGGGTAATTGTACATTTTTAGAAATTGAAAAGGCAAGCGCGCGATGAGTCGGCAAAAGAGCCGGGCAATCACCTAGTGATCTTCCGGATAACGCTCCCGTACTTGCTTCACCTGAGGGAAGACCTCAAAGAATATATCCACTATCTCTGGGTCAAACTGTTTGCCTGAATTGTTTTTAATCTCATCCAGTACGTCCTCGTGACTCCACGCATCCTTGTACACTCTAGGAGAGCAGAGCGCATCGAACACATCGGCGAGAGCAACAATACGACCAAAAAGTGGAATTTCCTCTCCCTTCCGTGGGTTTTTGCCGATTTGTTTTGTGATTTTGGCCGTGTCTTCTTCATTAAGATCAATATATCCTGGGTAGCCGGACCCATCCCACCACTCATGGTGGGTAAGGGCGACTTCCTTAGCGATATCATCAAAATCCGACTGTTTGTTGACGAATAGCTTTGCACCTAGAAACGTGTGGGTCTGCATAATAACACGTTCATCAGGTGTGAACGGCCCCGGCTTTTTGAGAATCATGTCTGAAATCGCCACTTTTCCCACATCGTGGAGCATTGCTACCATGCGGAGAATATCCCTCCGTTGCTCACGCTCATGCTCCTCAATGCCGTTGTTTATGGCCCAACGTTCGTATATCTCCACGGCGTATGAGGCAACGCGGTTTACATGCGCCCCGGTTTCCGTGGGATCCCTCATCTGGGCCATGCTATTCATTCGCAGCAGGAGCGCCCGGGTCATCTGGGCCCGTTGGAGAGCAATTGCGGCGTTCGCAGCAAAATGCCCGGCAAAAAGCTCGTCGGTTTGGTCGAATTTCCGTATCGAATTGTCACCGGCTTGGGGGTTAATGATCTGCAACACACCCAAAATATCGCCGGTGTTGGTTTGCAGAGGAAAAGTCAGGGTTGAAACTGTTTTGTATTTAGATAAATTGTCGTACGACGGATCAAAGCTATAGGGAGAGGATTTGGGGATAGCGTACATGTCCGGGATATTGAGAATCTCTCCAGTGTAGGCCACGTATCCGGAAATAGAGTTCTTGTCGATATCCATGCTGAAGAGAGAATACATCAGTTTTTGGCCCGCCGGCAAATTTCTCTGTTGCGTCTCATTTTGGGTGTATTTGAAATCGAGCTTATTTTCATTGCGTACATAGATGGTTCCTGCGTCCGCACCGACGGCGGTGCGAGCCTCTAACAGCACACGTTCCAAAAGTATGTCTAGATCTTGAATTTTGTTAATCTGAGCGTCGATCTGGATGATTTTCCTGAGTCTGCTTTCAGCGGTTTCCATTTTTCCAATCCCCCTATCCCGCCCCACCGGAATAGCCAGCTCTGATTTATTATCGGCAAGAAAGCTACTAAATCGTACTCTTTTGCTCTAGGGTCAAAATACGGATTCTCTCAAAATGATTCAATCGGCGTAAAGATTTTAAAACCCGCCGTACCGGTAGCGAAATATTCTTACCTACGATATAATGTAAATAGATATGGCACTTACGGCTTTTTCGAGAGAATTGCGGTCCATCCCAGTGCTCACCAGGGAGCAAGAGCTCGATTGCGCAAGGCGGGCCGCCGCGGGTGATGAAGAGGCAAGAAACAAGCTCATAAGCTCCAATCTCCGATTTGTGATTGTCTTGGCAAAAAAATACGCATATTCTGGCGTGCCGGTGGAAGACCTTATTGATGAAGGTTGCATAGGTTTAATCCACGCAATTGAGCGGTTTGATCCGGAGAAGGGCTACCATTTTCTTTCGTACGCAGTCTGGTGGATACGCCAGGCGATGCTCAAATCGATTTCCCAAAACTCTAGGCTCATCCGTATTCCTTCTCATAAAGTAAAGGAGTTGGCGCAGCTTGAGAAGATTAGACACGAGGCATTGAAGGAAGGCGGAGACGAGCCATCGCTAGAGTACCTTGCCAAGGCTTTGCATGAGGATCCCCGCGGCTTAATGGAGCTTCAGCTGTTGTCCCAACGTGCGGTATCTTTGGATTCGCCGGCTGATGAAAATAACGGTGATACGCCCCTGCGAGAGTCAGTCGAGGACAAACGGATGAAGAGTCTTGACGACTCGGTTTTTAGCGAGTGTCTCAAAGAAGACATAAACTATTTATGGGGGTATGCACTTGACTCCGGTACACACTACATCTGGTGTCGTCGGACCTGAGTGCGGGAGCACTTGACCATCGAGCTTGGGGGCACCGAGCCTG
>NZCE01000023.1 GCA_002688185.1 Spirochaetales bacterium | reverse complement strand
TACTAACGTACGAATTGGATTCTTACCGTAGGGACGGCATTTGGGGATAGATGGAGCGCAGATCAGTGCCTTTGTTGAGGTGCGTGGAAATCGAGGCTATCTCAATAGCTGATACTGCCAAGCATAGAACGGCGGGAATTATTCTGTCAAATCATGCCGTTGACGACCTGTTCCTTGAAATGAATCTCGATCATACTTTACAATTTCCACCGGGAGGAGAGAGTATAATGCGCATCGGCCTCATCGCACTTCTTGGATATCTCATCGGCTCATTGCCCACGAGTCGCATCGTTCCATCGAGGTTTTGGTTAACCACCGCAGCGGACTTTGCGAAGGGTGTCGTTGTCTTTGTCGTCTCAGAATTGATGTTGCATGATCCGGCGTATGTGGTTGTGATCCCGTTTATCGCTCTGATTTTTGGATGCCGTTTCTCGGTGTTTTCCAGGTGGACCGGTCCGGCGGCATTTGCCCCTGCTACCGCCTTTCTCATAAGTTTTTTTTGCAGTCTCACCGCGGCCGGTATTATTTCAATTAGCACATTGGTGATTCTTCTCATCGTGCCCTTGGCGCTTGCCCTGGCCACCAGAACGTGGGAGGTGCCGGCGCTGATTTTTTCGGTCTTTGCGGGACTAATAACCGTGGTGGAGATGGAGTTTTCTTGGTCCGTAGTAACGCCGTTGGCCGGCACCGGATATCTAGCCGGAGAGGCGATAGCGGGAGTCGCGCGCCGTCGCTTTTTCGACATGTCGGATAAAGCGGAGATAAAAATGTGGCGAATTGTAGCTCGTCCGTTTGCTCTGCTGTTTGTGGCAATCGATCTTTTCACGAACAGAAAAGTGCTTTTGTTTATTATTGGAGTCTTGGCGCTCGTCTTTATCGTAACGGACTTCGTGCGACTGGTCACCAAAGTTCGGCTTTCGGCGGTATTCAAAAAGAAGGAGATCAACCGGTTCTCGTCTATGACGCTTTTTCTCGTCTCAGTTTTTTTGACGTTTTTGTTGTTTCCCGGAGTGATTTCGTACGTCGGTTTGATCTGTATTACCATCGGCGACTTTTTTAGCAAGTTGATTGGTATGAGTTTTGGTACGACTAGGATTTACAAAAGGCGCACACTCGAGGGAACTCTCGGGTTTTTTTCCGGCAGCATGATGTTCAACGCCCTCTTCTCATTGGTGCTGCCCATTCCAGTTCTCTATATTGTGATCGGGAGTATTATCAGTTCTTTAGTAGAACTTTTTTCCGAGGCGATTGACGACAACTTCACCGTAAGTATCGTCTGCGGCGGTGTATTGACTGCGATACGCTATTTTCTTCTTACCTAAAGCTGAATCGATTTTCTGTATGTTCGATAGCGTTTGTATTCCTCGGCCCCTACGCGGGTAGCAATCAGCGGGGTTTGCGGATTATCCTCTGCCGTCAGCGAGAGATCCACCATTTTGTACCCGCGAGCATATGCCCGTTTGCGCATTTCATCAAAAAGCAATATTCCCGCCCCTGTTTGCCAGAATTCCGGAAGCACGAGAATACTTTTTGTCGTGATACATTTCGGTTGCTTTTTTATATTCAATAATAGCTGAACGTAGTTCCACGGATGCCGCAAACCGTTGACTTTGATGAAAACCTCATTGAGATTTGGGATTCCCGGATACCACCCCACGGTCTTGCCTTCGGATTCCACGAAAAGAATGAGGTCGGGATCAACGATTTTTCTGAATGGAAGAAGAAACTCACCCAACACGTCGCGGCGCCAGGGAATCGAGCCCGGCAGATGCACAAGGGACTTGACCAGCAGCTCATGAATCCGGTCAAGCTCCTGTTCAAACTGGTCCAGATTTGCCGATCGGATACGCAATTTGCTCCGCTTTTTTACCACTTCCGCAAGTCTGCCTAACCTGCGCTGTCTGTCGCAATTTGGATCGAGTGTTATCCGAAACGCCAGGCTGTCGCCGCGAGCCTTCACAAATCCATATTCCTCAAAAAATGCCTGGTAGTAGTCCTTTGTGTGGCCGCACATAAGCGCCGCAGGCGTTGGATGACCTTTTACCAATACGCCATAACCATCCTCGTAGTCGAGATTAAACGGACCAAACAGAGACTCAAGCCCTTGATCATTGGCCCAGAGAGCCGCGCGATCAAACAGCGCTTTGGCTACTTCGTACCGATTAACGCACTCAAAAAAGCCGATGACACAATCTGCAACGCCTCGTTGGGCATTTCCCGGAGGATCCACTGCTGCGCAAATGGTTCCCGCCGGTTTCCCGTCATAATATGCCACAAAAAAATCCGCGCTGCCCCGTCTGAAGAAAACGCCGCGTTGAGGAGAAATGGTTTTTTTGCGTTGTGGTAGCAGCGGTGGGACCCACAGGGGATCGTCTTTGTATATTCTCCACGGGAACGTGAGGAAGATGCGTTGCTGCCTTTTTGATTCCACTTTTTGCACTGTGACGTTCAATAAAAGCCCCTAAAGCACCTCTTCTAACACATAAAAGATGTTCTGGTCTGTGCCGAATACCACCCACTTCCCTGCAATCACCGGTGCGCTCAGGAGAGATCCCTCAATTTCGAGCTGCCAGAGCATCTTGCCGTTTCTTGCGGCTAGACTCACGACCTTTGGGCTTGTGAGCCCGGTCCCTGACACTAGAAGATTGCCGGAGATATTATCACCATGCACGCCGAAATATACCCGGTCGCGGGCCACCGTCGGCGAGCTCGAGGTGGGGTACTGAAATGTGTGTTGCCACTCAAGCGAGCCGCTCTTCTGCGAGAACGCCCTCACGGCAGTATCACCGCTGGTGAAAATAACCGTATCTTTCCAAAGTGACGGCGCCATATAATCGAGTATCTCGAGATTATTTCTAAAATGCTCATGCGGCTGGATATCTGCGTGCACCCCAAGGTGTGAGCTGTCCTCATATCGCCAAAGAATTGCACCCGTTCTCGTGTCCAAAGCGTAAAAATTGAGGTCGAAATTGTTGGATGGGTATCCGGCTGTGCCGTAAAACAGCTGTTTTCCTCTGAGCGCTGGGAAAGAATACCACACGGCGTCATCATTGGCGGTATTCAGCAACCACACGTACCCCTGGTTCGTTATATCGTAGGCGCCCAGGGTCCGTGGATTATTCCGGGGACCCGGGGCAAAATACATCACGTCTTCATGCATCTGAAAAGTATGGCGTAGCCATACCAGATTAGGAATATTGAATTGCTCTAATCCAAGAGGGGAAAAAAAGTACGTTGCACCGATATCACTGGTAAATATTACACTGTCTTTATAGAGGATCGTCGATGACTGCACAGTCTTGCCCGCGTCAAAAGACCACACTAGTTTTCCGTCTTTCCTGGACACACAGTAAAAAAAACCGTCGTTTGATCCGAAGTAGACATTTTCTTCGTCTGCGGCGGGAATCGAGTTTATCGCCCCATCAGTCCTAAAAACCCACCTCATGTAGCCGCTTTCGATATCGAGGGCGTAGAAGTTTCCGTCGTCCGACCCGAAATAGATGGTATTTTCTAGTATTACCGGAGGATTAAAAGCGAGGGCATTTTCATTATCATACCGCAGCCTGAGTTTCCATTTTACCGCGATGGGCGGCTGAATGGACGTCGATGTATACCCACGTCCCTGCTTTCCGCGAAACATTACCCAATCAGCCCGCTTATTGCACGTGGGGATTAGCGCAATCGCCGCTAGACCGAGTAGGATTATACGACGGGTTGATTTTCTATTCATCAATACCGGAGATCCCTCAGGCTGAATATTCGAGAGATAACCCCCTGAAGTCCCTGACGTTTGCTCCGACTCAAAATGCTGGTGTACTCACCACGCAGCCTATCAAACTGTTTCCGGCGCTCACCGTCTCCAAAGCGCTCACGGTACCTGAGGGTCGTATACAGCTCGGCAAAGTCTGTGAGCTCCGGGTGGGATTCTGCATATTCAAAGGAAGTCTCAGCAACAGGCTTAATTGGGTAGCCCTCCGATGCGAGACGCATGAGAAGAAGGCTATAGAGCGCTTTGAGGGATTTGGCCGAATCTCCCCGTGAAAGTCTTTTGAGGAACAGAAGCCTGCCGTACCTAAAAAGGTATGTCCCGACAAAAGCGGCAACCGCAAGACCGAGTAACGTCTGCAGGGTCAAGAGCCACGGAAACTCGAAATTACGCAGCACAACGTCCTCCGGCTCGATGATTGGGATAACCACATCCATCTCATTGGGATTAAATCCTCCCATGGGTGGCATCGCCGTCGCGGTAGTCTCTACATCTACCCACCCGTAGCCCGGCATATAGACCTGAACCCATGAATGTCGATGCGCCGTAGTTACCAGAAATAGGTCATCAAGGGGATATTCCTGCAACGGCTCGATGACTTGCTGCAAGGCCATTAGTCCGCGAGTATGGGTAGGCGTCTGCAAGCCGCTCGATGCCAAATAACCGGTCACCACTCGTGTAGGGATCCCAGCCATCCTGGCGAGAATTGCCGTGGAGTTCGAGAACTCCGTACAGTCACCATCGCGGGTATCCTTGAGGAAATCTACAATATGATCCACCGAAACATCGTCGGTAAAACCGATGTTATATTGAAATGATGAAAATCCTTTGAGAATAGAATCCAGCCTTTCAAAATATCCGGCATTTTCATCTACTATCGAATTGTAATACGCTACTACCTCGTCCTCGACGTCATCACGGAGATCGATTTGGAGATACTCGGAAAGTCCCTGTCTGTCCTCGTCATTGAGACCGATTACCCGCCGCCATTCTGTCTCACCCGCCTCAGTAAATGCCGATATTGCCGCATAAGAAAAATCAAACGGATGATAAACTCTATTGAGAATTGTCGGGCGGACGGCCCGCGGCTCATATGGGATATATCTGGCTGATTCAGATGAGATGATAAAAGTTTCATCAAGCGCCCGGGCCGAGTCATCCGTAGGGTTTGGGTTGTTCCACGTTTCCAGCAGCCTGAGATACGTCAGCTCGTTCAGTGGATTATCGCGCGACAACATGAACCCGCGGTACGGGTCGTATGCGCCAAAATACGCATCAGCTGCATACACCGGATCTTGCTTGCTCGCCACCACCATCACGGCGTATTGCTTGCTTTCACCTTGTCCTTCGCCCTGCTGATCGCCTTCGCCCTGATTCTCTCCTTCCTGGCCCTCGCCGCTCTGAGAATCGCCTTGCCCCGGCCTGCTGTCCCATTGCTCGGCCGGAATACCCTCGAGCCTCGGTTCTTGCCCTTCCTCGTCGCCGCCTGAGTCATTTTCACCCTCTTGTTCTCCCGACGTATTTCCCGCCGAATCATCCCTGGGGTCGGCGCGGCGGTCGGACTGCAAATTTCCGCCCTCCAATCCGTCTCCACGCTCATCGAGGGGAATCGGATCCGGATTCGGCGGATTTTTGAGGTCATTGAGGGCAACCGAATGGTTGACAAAATCAGGCGGCATAAACAGTGCGACAGCAATGCCGATGATTACGGCGACAGTAGCGAAGAGAGCAAGTTCCCGCCCGCTCCTCTTACCAAGGCCCTCGCCGTATACGGCCATATAGAGCACAAAGCTGTGCAGCAGTAACGCACCTATGCTTACGGCAAGAAGGCCCTGAGTTACTAGAGAGCTCGCCTCGGCAAATGTTTCCGAGGCTCTTGAAAAACCCAACAGCTTGACAAACAACCAGATGAGGAGAACTGTCTCTAGGAATACGAATGGTCTGGCAACACCACGGCTTCTGAAAACCAGGGCAGTAGTTGCAAATGCCGCTGCCTGGATACCAACAAACAAGAACACCGGGCCGTTGATGCCTGTAAGGACCGCTAGAGAAACGACAATGACACCCACCGACGCTCCGATTCCAAGTCGTGCCTTGAACCGTGGCGGGGCGAGATAAAATGCCAGATGCATCTGCGCGGGGACCAGCAGAAACCAAAGCCATCGTATGGTCGAGTCGTAGGAGACCACGACGGCCGGATGGAATACAGGCACAAACACGGCAACCAGGTAAATCAGCAACCGCAAATAGAAAAGGAGGAGCATTTTTTTATTAAACAATTTTCACCTCCAGCGTGTCGTCTTCTATTAACAATCCATCTGTTGAAAGGAGTGACGGATTTTTTGCCAATGGGTCACGCCTCAGAAGCCACGGGGCATCGAGAAGGGGATCAACCTCGCCCGAAAACAACTGCCTCTTCTGCGGCTTTATATCACTTTTTCTTTTTTCCGGCATTGCTACCCGGTATATACGCGCTCCTTGGCGCAGAGACGATGCAAATCCTGGCAAAGCGGTATCATAGGCCGTGGTAAAAACGTATGTGTCGGCCGGATGGAGATCTTCAATCTCCCTGAGCTCTTGGCCCCTGGGGTTTCGATAGTGAATCGATGCCACCTCTGAGGCAAACTGCTCGATGTCATCCTCGCTCTCAAGCTCACGCGGGTCATTGCCAACATACACCAGAAATTGATATTCACGGTGTTCTTGCTTAACTGTCTTGAGGAAATACAGCAGCACGCTCTTGCACTGATCAAGAAAAAAAATCGATCTTAATGAGTCCGCCCCCATCGATGAATATGGACGGAAATGCACCGTGATAATCCTGGTTTTTTCCTGAGTGACCGGAGAAATTCTCGTAAATAGCTCGGAAAACCTGCTCGAGGCCTTCCAGTTTATGTCTCTATGCCGATCCCCCGGAATATATTCACGCATAAAATATCGCTCTATATCCGACGCTTTCATCCGGCTTTTATTTTCATCTCCTTTTTGTGCATCAACGCGTGGGGTTTGCCTGTCGGTGATAAGCGCAGGTTGCACGGTATGGCTTCTTGCCAGCCGCATCGGCAGTCTGCCGCGAGTCAGACCAAACACATCCCGGACCAGGAGATAAACGGTTGTGTGCAGAACTCCAGCAGCCGCATATTTTTGCGGCAAAGCAATAATTTCGCCTCCGCGGCTGGAGATTTCTCGGAAGTACCGCAGTTTGGCTTTTCGCCCCGCCATAAGCCTCGCGTCCAGCGTCACATGCAGCCGGTAAAAGGGAAGAAGTGAGGATCCGTGTGCGATAATCCTATGGGAATCATCATGTTGGCGGGCAAACAACGGAGTAGAAGATTCCCATTCGATCCTTCCTCGGCCGATTCGCGTTGCTTGGATCCTCGCCAATAGAGCAAAAAAGCTGATGATGATAATAACAAGGACGGACAAGAGGAACGAATATGGATTTCCTGAGGCAAAAGCAGTGCCCAATATGTACACTGAGAGGCCAAAAAGTGCTGAGCCGACTAAAGAGAATGGATAGAAGGTCCAGATTCGTATTATTCGTTTGAATGCCGGCCGGAGAAAACCCGGTTTCACCGTCGCGGTTCCACCGGTACAGAATCGAGAATCGAGTCGATCACCGAGTTGGGTGATAGATCGGGGTCACGCATAATAAGCCGGTGAGACACCGCCACATGAAATACTTCCTTCACCATATCAATATTGACAAAATCTTGGCCGCGGACGAGGGCGAGCGCACGAATCAGTCGAGATACCTTAACCCCCGTGCGTGGACTGCCACCGGTTTGTACCTCCGGATGTTGACGGGTTTTCCGTACGCATTCTACGATGTATTTGACAATCTCCTCATGAATCGTCACCTCATCAACAAGCTTTTGCCATCCAATTATCTCTTCAGAACTTACCACTGCCTTAAAATCACCCCATCCGTCGTCGCGTCCGTGTTGCTTGACTATTGACGCCTCATCTGTTGCATCCGGGTATCCCATGGAGAGCTGAATCATAAAACGATCGAGTTGCGGCGCTGGGAGCGGGAAGAGATGAGCGCCCTTCAGATTCATCGTGGCAATAATAAAAAACGGATCCTCTAAATGGTAGGTGTTGCCCTCAATCGATACTGTTTGTTCCTCCATGGCCTGGAAAAAAGACCCTTGAGTTTTTGGTGTCAGAAGGTTGATCTCATCACAGAGCACAAAATGGGCAAATATCGGGCCGCGTGTGAAAATCAGCTGATTGCTCGCAGTATCAATTCTCGTGTATCCCAAGATGTCTTGGGGCAATAGATCCACCGTGCACTGAATTCGGCTGAAGGGCGCAACTTCAATTCCTTCCGGGGAAAGGTCCCGTTCCTGCCATTCGATCGAGTTTGCCAATGCTCTCGCAAGAGAAGTTTTACCGACACCGTGTGAATCCGCCAACATAACGTGGCCCCCGGCTATTTTGGCTGCAATCATATATTCGAGCTTTACCGCGTCGATGTAGATGACCGATCTGATATTGTCGATCATCTTTTTTGCGCCTTCTTGGACCTCTGAAAGAGCGTCTGCCGTGCCGATTTCCATTTCCGCTTCTCCGTATATTCCTAACAAGGTAGGGGCGAGGTGCTGAAAAGTCAAGAATGCAGCGGGTGCAACAATCCTTGATGCCCCGCTCCCGTTCAACTATTATTGACATGGATTATGCACCATATTCTCGGCATCGACGTCGGATCAGTGGCGGTTTCCTATGTACTCTTGGCCTCGAACGGCTCGATAGTGGATTCTTCCTACGGAGAGCACCACGGAAGTCCTGAAAGATGCCTGCGCAGCCTTTTGCAAGAAAATAAGCTGCCTGACCGCGTCAACATTGCAGCCACGCTGTCCACTCCGCAAATACTTAAACGGGTGAGGCACTATGATGACACCGTCGCGTGGGTCGCCACCGCAAGAAAGGTCCACCCAAAAGTCCGATCTCTCATCATTATCGGGGGAGAACGATTTAGTTGCATTTCATTCGACGAAAACGGTCAATATCGCCGTATGAAAACGAATACGTCGTGCGCGGCCGGTACTGGGAGTTTTCTCGACCAGCAGTCACGGCGGCTGAATCTCAGCGGAAGCAAAGAGCTGGCGCGACTGGCAAGGGAGAATAATGGCGCGATACCCACTATCGCTTCCCGCTGCTCGGTGTTCGCCAAGACCGACATCATTCATGCCCAGCAGGAAGGCTACGCTCTTGGTGAGATTTGCGATGGGATTTGCGACGGTTTGGCCCGGAATGCAGCAGACGTGCTTTTTGATCGCACGGCCGTACCCGCACCGGCGATTTTTGCCGGCGGCGTGGCCAAGAATAGTGCGGTTTGTAGGCATTTGGAGCAATATTTAGAGATTGAGATCGCGGTGGATGAGTATTGTCAAATATACGGATCGTACGGCGCCGCGCTTTGCGCGCACGAAGAGCTGGCAGACGGCCCGTTGGACGAGACAACGGTTTGCATTGGATCGATAGATCAAGTATTTGCGGGCTCAAACGAAAAAAGACACTATTTTCATCCTCAATTCAGGCCGTCCCGCAACGATCTGAGTGGAGACCTCCCCCCTGCTCCGTGCTCGTAACGTCGCGGGAGAGCTAAGTTTT
>NZCE01000022.1 GCA_002688185.1 Spirochaetales bacterium | reverse complement strand
TGCCGTTGATCCTGTCCTCGACAATGAAGCCCGGGATCCATTCCGACTTATACTGACTGACGAATGGATATACCCGCGGCTTGTAGATACCAATCTCGAGAACGCGGTCACTGTATAATACTGAGTAATCGATAATATCCGCATCGAATATACGCTCAGGGTTAGATAAAAACTTATCAATAGAATCCTTTCCGGATATTTTCCGGTTTTTTTTGAGTATTCGAAGTTGCTCGCGTTGATCTTCCTGGATGGGAATGCGTACGCGTCGCGAATGGTCCATTTGAGCCGTTATCACATCATCCACGTCGTTGCGCCGATTAAAGGCTTTGACGAATTCGCTATTAAGATCTTCTTCCGCGCCCGACAGCTTTGGGGTTAGCAGGATTTCATCCTCTTCCTCGCCGGGGTCGATTTCCAACTCAAAGCTTTCCGGTTTGAATACATCGTTGGCGCCTATTGCTTTGTGAATATGGGCGTTGCATGCCGATGCCAGTTTTTTTACCTCGGATAGTGTGGACAAATTGCCGCGGAAGTTTTTTACGCCTATATCTTTGGCGTTGTGTTCCTCGATTACACGAATCAATTCGCATTGTCCGGGAAAGAGGGAATATCGCGGCTTTTCATTAGAATCTACCAATATAATCGATCTCCGGCGCAAAGCCATGAAGTTGTCAGGGCCTAGTGAAGTTATTCTTTTGGCGTAGGAAACAACAAACTGAAATGTCCGCTCGAAGAGTCTATTCTTGCCTGAAAGGCTTATTTCCCAGTCGTATATTGGTGGAAGGCCGTATACAACAAACAAACTTTCAGTCTCCGACTGGTCAAGAAGGCCATCTTCATCGCGTGTATATAGATCGGCTCCGTGCACCAAAACCGATCCGTTTTGTGGGATACCGATTCCGTTGTCGACTAATTCACAAATAGCATCGAGCTGGGTTCGTGCCGGCCCTTTTATGTTGCGTTCCCACTTTTCAAACGGCAAATTCTCGCTGCCCGACAGGTAGAAAAGAATCTCTTCGCCATCAATGCGGTAATTAATCATGCTTCACTCCTATGGCGTTCTTAAGCCAGCGTTCAAAATCATATTGCCATCCTTCGTTGTGAAACTTTCTCCCTTGGGTCATCCGGTTATTACTAATTACTGGAAAACTCGTGTTCTTCATATTCAGGGTGCTACGAATGGTATCCATTTCAAAAAGCGCATAGTTATTGTGATCAGATCGATAGCAATACATCGCATTATTCTGCTTACCAAACTCGATTAGCAGATTGTTGGCAGTTCTAAAAAGAATTGCGGCCGGACTTGAATCACCATCCACCATTATTATTCTTGATTTTAGAAGATCATCGGCCAAATCGAGGCCGGACATTTGAGATAACTGGTTTTTGGATGCGGCTATTTTCATTAATGGGATCGATTTAACGTATTTGCGCCAGAACTCAAGCCGGTTTCTGTTGAACTGCCGGGATTCACTGAGTTTGGTGAAAAAAACCATAACAATGTTTTCATTTATCCATCCTGCAAGCAGGATTCGGGCCCTTTCTACATCCTTTTCGAAGTGGGTAAAACGATTTGACCTCAACCGCCATTTATGCTGATATTGAGGATCCCCAATGAGCTTAACTGCCGTTGTCTGAACAAAATCCCGTATCTCTGAAGCTTTTATATTCGTCTTTAGTAGTAAGAAACTGACGATAATAAGTCTCACTTCCCGTGACTGAGACAATTCTGCTCGTTCAGCTATTTCAGGCACATTCTCAAATTCGAGCGACTCTCTTAGCCTGCAGTACGACATCATCACTCGATCAAAATACTCGAGCGGTATTAGTGAGGACGGAAAACCAAAGTCACGTATCACCGCCATTGGGCTGTTTTTTTCACGCGCTATGAATGCGCCCAAGCGCTCCGGCCCATCCCTTGCCACTAGAAACTCTATATTTTCCCTAATGGCATTATACTGGGGATTCCTACCAGAATAGTTACTCAAAGACATACGCATGAACGCAACATAAGAGTCCCAGCAGTTCGATGCCCGCAACAGTGTTTCCCAGTGAAGAAAAGCGGCTCGAAGAACCGGACCAATGTAGGCTGAGCGAGGGTATCGCCAAAGCAAATCGAAAATGTTTGTCGATTCATTCGAGGCTATTAGAGGAATATCGGCTACGAGATCTTTTCTAGCAAATCCATACGATAGATATTTCAGATCGCGAGTACTGATTTGCCCGGCTGATTTGAAGCCGTGGAATGCTATATATCGACGAAAAGCTTCACTCACGCGGTCTTTTTCAATCTCAGAATTGACGCCTCCGAAAGAATCCAGTTTTCTAGATAGCTTATCAGTTTTTTCCGCGATCATGATGTCCATCTTATCTGTTTTCAAATCATTTGAAATCGACATCAAGGAAGCTGCACGGTGCTGGAATCGACTCAAATTCTCTATGGATTTCATTTTATGTTGCTATTATCCGGTCGGGGCGGCCGGTTTATTCGCTTGGATTGCATCAACTAGATCTTGGACACTATCACTTATTCCGTCCGCGGCACCTGCCAAACGATCGGCGAACTTTCCCACAGAATCAACATATTGAGCAAGATAATCATTTAAGGTGTCGCGAACTACTGCGCTGTATTCATTCATCCCGCTGTTTAGCGTTTCAAACACCGAACCAAGGCTTTCGTCGACCTGCCGAAAACCCGATTCGGCGTTTTCAACGCTTTGTACAACTGAGCGCATAGATTCACCGGTCTCTGAATGCAACGTAGCAAGACTCTCGGCGCGCTCGAAGAGATTATTTGAGGAAGATGAAAGATCTGTCGCCGCGCCTGACATGGACTCAGACACGCCTGACAGTGCCTGACTTATTGTAATGTATTGCTGTTGGATTTCTATCATCTTATCCAATGACTCCCCGACTGTCTCAACTTGGAACCTAAACGACGCGCTCAGCCGGCGCATAGAATTTGTCACTTCATCCATTAGGGTCATTTGGTCTTCCTGCTGTTTGTTGACTTTCTCAATCATCTCCGGTAGTACGGCAAAAGACGCTCCCGCTTCCCCAAGAATCGTTGCCAGCGTTTCAAGCTCGGACTTCGTATTTCCGGTTAAAGTTTCCTGAAATCCTCCTATCATCGTACTCATCGATTCTTCGAGTTCCTTTATGATGCCCTGCACTGTCTCGACGCCGGTTGCCTTTTTTTCTTCAATAAGTTGCTCTAGCCCCTTGGTGAGTTTGTCCATAAGCGGCTGAATAACATCGTTGTACAGCGAATAGATCTCATCGTTATATTTATCGAGGATTCCATCCGACATATTCTTGATTTTATCGGCAAGGTCCGTTGAAAAGCTATCGAGCGCTCTTGTCTGCTCCTCCGACTCTTTGGCAACTTTTATTAGCATTTGACGCGGCAGGATCTCATTTTCATGCTCATCTTTTGCGACGAACATCGCATGAAGGAATTGAAACCCATCTATATGGTATTGAGAGTCAAGGGCGGAAGAGAGTTCTGCGATTTTCTGCTCACACTCTGAGAAGTTCCGTTTGATCCTAAACAAGTTCAAGATTAGAGACAGCACCATTCCACACAAGGACGTGTAAAATGCTGTATTTATACCGGTAAGCAGAGATGTGATGCTGTCGATTATGCGATCGCTGGCTGGGTTGAAGCCGCTCAAACCCGAAATCATTCCAAAAAATGTGCCCGCAATACCCATACCGACAAGAGCACCGGGCATACTCAGAGCAACTGACGCGTGTCGACCCATGCCGATAGCTGATAGTATGCGTCTCAGTGAAAAAAAATCGCTTGCATGATGACTCGTTTTCTTGGCACTATCCACATCTACAAACGTATCTGAATATTCTATCCACAGGGTAGAGATTATTCCATTCTTAAGATCTGCGCTATTCCCTTTCCACGACGTGTACACTTTGGTGATCTTCCGGCGCATCGAGCCGACACGCAACCAAGTCACTAGAAAGAAGATGAAAATAAGGAGGCACCCTGCGACGGTAATAATGGATCTCGGTTGCATTTTCCACTCCCTTGCTTCACGTACTGCTTGCCACACACACTACCGACGATATTTCCCGTAACCCAAGTTCCATCGCCGTAACTCCAGTAGCAGCGCCACAATCTCGGCCGCACTATCCTTCAACGTCTTCTCCTGGCTTCTCGTCGGCAACCGACAGCTGACCATCCTCGATTGCTCGAGCTTTATTCTCTATAGCCGGAGGAGCCTCAGGCGAATCCGTCAACAATGTCATTTCCGAGAGCTTACGGAATGACGGCATGAGACGTTTTTCGGCCGATGCAATTGCCTTATTGTAGCTTCCCATGGCACCGTCGAGCTTTGACCCAATATCCGCGAAATGGGAGAGAAATGTCCCGAATCTATTGGCGATTTCTTTGCCTTGATCGGCGATATCCTGAGCATTTCGAGCGAGCTTGAGCTGCATCCACCCGAGCGCCGTCGTTTTAAGCAAGGCAAGGAGTGTTACCGGTGAGACGATGAGCACTCTATTGTCCAGTGCGTTGTCGAGCAGCTCCGGATCCGACTGGAATGCCGTCGTTAGGCCCGATTCATAGGGAATTAACATGACGACAAAATCCGGTGATCGATCAAATTGAGACCAATATGCCTTCTTTGCAAGGCTATTCATGTGAGCACGGAGAGCTTTTGCATGAGCCGCAAGTTTGCCGGTCATTTCCTCTTCTGTGTTCGCCTCTTGGGCGTCCAGGTAGGCGTCCATCGGCGCCTTTGCATCAACCGGAATAATGCCTTCATTCGGGAGCCGGACGGTCATGTCGGGTCTTTGCCCTTCTACCTGTGCCTGTTCTTCGAAATCCACGTGGTCGACCATTCCGGCCATTTCGGCAATACGGCGGAGTTGTACCTCGCCCCATTTGCCGCGGGTTCTTGACGATCGCAGAGCGGTGGATAGCGAAACGGTGGCAGTATGGAGCTCCTGATTTCTTCTCACCAGCTCCACGACTTGCTCCGTAAGCCCTTGATAGGCCCCCTGCCGGTTTTTCTCCATATCCTGGACTTGCCTATCGAGTTTTTCCAGTTCCTTGCCAATCGGCTCAACGATGTTTTTGAACGATTCCTTCTGGGTATTCCAGTCACCATCGAGGCGTTTCTTGAACCCCTCGAGAATGTCATTGCTCCGTTTCTGAACCTCGTTAGCATTGAGCCGCAACGCCTGCGATGAAAGCGACTGGAAAGCCTCTCTGAGTTTTTCCTCTGCCTTCTCGGTCCATTCAAGTTTCTCACTTGTTGACGATATTTTTTCCTCGATCCGGGCACGCGATATCCGCTCATCTTCAAGGGCTCTATTCAGCTCATCTTTCTCTTTTAATACTGGCCGCAATGTCTCGAGCTCTGCGCGAATCCGTTCGCCTTTGATTCTCATAATGAAATAAGCGATAAGAAAAGCGGTAAGTGCGGCGACAAGTGCCATGACTACGGCGATACTTGTAGAGATCATTCAATATTTTCCTTTTGTGGAGATCGACCGGAAATCCGGCCAATCGATCCGGGTGAAGATATTAATGAACAAGCATAAATCATACCAACTCTCCCCGTTCTTCCGGCGGGAATAGCTCACTATGCATCGAGTAGTCATCTACTGTCTTTTTGCTTTTCTTCTTTGCCCCTTTTATCGGTTTACCTTTTTCATCTGCAATTCCCTCAGCTACTTCTTCATCGTGATACCGGTGATTGAGTTTCAAAAGCCGCTTCAGGACTTCTTTGCGAGCCTCCGGGCTCATTGTGTACCTGATGCGATCATTTTCCGGGAGGTAGTCTACTTCGTAGAAATCGTGGGCGAGGTCGATGTCGGTCCAGCCGTATGCTTCGAGGACGGCGAGGTCTAGCTTTGTGTGTAGCTGGCGGAATTCTTTGATCCTTGCTACGGCATCATTGAAATTTATGGCGTCCGTAGGCGACTTCAGATGTTTCCAAAGGTTCAGCGTTTCTTTGCCGTATTTTTCGCCGACTTGCGTGTCTGTCAAGTCACCATGGATTCCTTCAAGACCGCAATTGTGGAACTGGTTGTACAGCTTTGTGAGTCCGACATTCAACGAAGCCATAATTCGCTTTCTATCTGAGATGTATCGCATGCCCAATTCTGTCAATTTCACAAAAATGACATGACTCAACCCGCCATTTGATGGAAATGGGTATGTTTCAAAAGCCCTCGAAGGAGAGTAACGTATACCGGCTTCACGTATTGTTCCGGAATACTTCCATGCCCAATGCTCATGCGCAAATGAGTTTAGCAATGTAAAGCTGGCATTGTCATCTAGCCCAAAGACCGCCAAGGCGTGGGAAAAGACAGAAGTACATGGAGATGTGGCAATTATCAGAATTTTGCTATGCAATACCACCACCAACACCCGCTCCAACGGCTCGATCGCGCGATACAGCTTGGAGGCCCTTTCGGCGAATTGCCACCATTTCTCACGACGGGGTTTGCGGACCGTGAAAGTTCCATCTTTTTTTTTCCGAGCTCTCTCCGGCCTCACCTTCTCCTCGACAATCCTGAAACAGTCCGAATACTCCTTCGCCTTCTCAATCGGCCAATCGAAGAAGTTGATAACGTAACGGCTCGGGCTCTGATCCGGACGGGAATTGAGATCTTCGCCGTTTAAGTACGGCAATATCACGTCCCGATTCTTCTCGTCTTTTCGAATGAGGGCTTCAGCTTCCTCAGGTTCGAGCACGAAGCCTTTCCCGAGCACAATGGACCCTTGAAAGCTTTTATCTGCATTCCGCACCAGCGGAAATGGATCGCCCAGATCTTCCGAGTCATCCAGGTACGTCGATATTATCTTCACCCCGCGGCCGTCGAGGCGCATGTGACCTTTGAAAGATCCCTTTGATATAGCCACAAGCGAAACCGATACCGCAGCAACTCCGGGCCAGGGCATCGATCGGACCGCAAACGTTATCTCTCCGCCCGCTTCAGATATGACCTGTAAACCGCCTTCTCTTGTACCGCCTTGAGCTATTGTGTTTGTTGCCAATAATCCAAAGTGCCCGCTCGGTCGAAGCAGATCGAAGTAGCGTCTGAAAAAAAATCCTACCAAGTCGATGGATCTCGCGGGCGCGTATTCGGCTTTTAGCCAATCCGCATAGTCATTGCCAAATGTACCTGTGAGGCGCTGCCCACCCAGAAACGGCGGATTCCCAACCATGCAGTCGAATCCGCCTTCTGCAAAGACCTCCGGAAACTCGAGGAACCAGTGAAAGAATAGCTTCCGCTGCGCCACTTCCCTGGCTGCCCCAACTTGTCCGCTTCCTGTCATGGCCGTCTCTCCAACGAGGTACGACCGATAGTCAGCCTCGGTGCAGAGTATGCCTTGGTTCGCCTCGATTTTAGGCAGAAAGAACTGGGCCGTTTGCATGTCCGCGAGTGTCTTGAGGTGTGAGAAATTCGGGCCGGACAACATCCCCATATACTCGCGCTTTTTATGTTCGATTTCTTCAGGAGTGGTCTCCGGCATTATGGTGACGCGCTTGATGAACGCCTGAAGAATCACCAGATCTTTATCTACGTTTTCTGAAAAGCTCCATACGTCCTGTTTGGAACTTGTGTCGTTCCGCTCTTTTTTATTGCTCTTGCGGTACATCGCAGCAACCGTCTTCTCATCCCCCGGTCTGGTCTTGAACGCTTCATTCGCAATTCCTCTGCCCAGATCCTCTTGTCGCCCGAGTCCGACCACTGCATCGCCGCATTTGATCCGGTGGTCCAGGAAGTTGAGCGGCTCTCCCGGCTCATGAGCTTCAAGCCACAACGCCACCCTGCAGAGCTCAACGGCATATGGATTCACATCCACGCCGTAGATGCAGTTCCGTATCGCATCCCTCACGCCTCGCCGTACATCCCCCGGCGCCGGCTGCTCGTGACCTGTCCTGGCTCTGGCCAACTCCAGACCGATCCTTCTCGCCGCACCGAGAAGGAAATGGCCGCTTCCGCAAGCCGCGTCACAGACGGTTATGGATAGCAGACCGGCAACTGCGTCGTCCTGGCTCTTCTTGGCGCCTATCACATGATCCAGAGAGTGGTGAATTAGGGGCTGGGTGAGCTCCTCCGGCGTGTAGTACGATCCTGATGCCGACCTTCCTTCCCCTCGTACCAGGTTAAATGAAAATCCGGCTCCTTTCTTTGTAAGCTTTGGATCGTATTCAAGCAGGCCTTCGTAGACGGAACCGAACTCCTCCACATTGAGGGAGCCGTAGCTCACCCTAATCATGCTTCTGCTTTCGCTGTCCAAGAACCACCCGAGCTTTCTAAAACAATGCGAGAGGATATCGTTTGTCAAATCGCAGGCATCAAGCACGCCGAGAGCTGAAGTAGAGAAGAGCTCTCCCCCCAGGGGCTCGATGCCAAGGCGTTCTCCATACGCTCTCGACTCAAACAGCTTGAACGTGGATCGCAGCGCTAACCACAAATCACAGTTTTTTGGATCTGTAATCCGCCGCCTTTCCGAGACGCGCCGTATTCGAGATTGGGGGTATGCACTTGACTCCGGTGCACCCCATATGTAGTGTGTCTGCATGGAGATTTACCCTAAAACGCTGGACGAGTTTGAAGAGTGGTTTAGCT
>NZCE01000021.1 GCA_002688185.1 Spirochaetales bacterium | reverse complement strand
AGGAGGAAAACTGAGCAAGGATTGACAATGAAAAAACCAGAATTATAATTGTCGTCAACTGGGAAAAGTAATTGTCGCTAGTCAATAAAGAGGGATTTCATGAAAAGTACGAGACTAATTAGAGGGATTGCTGTCTTTTCTGCCGCAATTATTTTGATTGCAGCATGCCGGCAAGATAACAGAAAAGATGAATCCAGTGCTGAAGCCCAAGCTGGAGCGGTCAAGTCAGCTCTAAACACGATCCTGGAGCGAGGGACTATACGTGTCGGAACCACCGGAGACTTCAATCCGTTCAGCTTCAAAGATCCCGAGACTGGAGAGTATAAAGGACATGATATCGAGCTCGTAAAGAAGCTCGCAGCGGACATCGGTGTAGAGGTAGAATGGGTCGCAACGGACTGGAAAAACCTGGTAAGCGGTGTTGCCGCCGGCAAATATGACATTACTACGGGCGCGTCTTACAACATGGGGAGAGCCAAGACTGCAGGTTATACGTTACCGGTAATCCAGGTTGGAACCGTACCGATGACGTTGAAAAAAAACGTGAGTAAATTTCAAAGTTGGGAGGATATCGACAAGGCCGATGTTACCGTGGCGGTTACTCTGGGTACGGTGTTTGAAGATCAAGCCAAGGCGCTGTTTAACCTGGCCCAGATCAAAGCCGTGGAATCTCCTGCTCGAGACTATCAAGAGGTTTTGGCGGGGAGGGTCCCGGTCTCTATAACCAGTACTTTTGAGGCATCAAAGCTTGCGGACACGTATGAGGAGCTTGCCATCGTTCCCGTAAATGCACCGAGATTTCAAAACGCAATCGGCATACTAGTGTCACAGGATGACCAGATTCTTATCAACTATATAAACGTTTGGATTACAATGCAGCGGTACGGCGGATTTTTGGCTGAATTGAGTACCAAATGGCTGCCAAGTCTGGAGTTCTAGTTCCGGCGGATGATGCAGTGGGATCTGCGGATCCAACCGATGATTCATAACCGGGCGCTAAAACCCTCAATGGGTGTCAAAATACTCCTATTATCTGTTTCGGCTTCTTTTCTCGCGGGATGCTCGGCCAGAGGCTATTCCTGGGGATGGTTTGCCGTCTCCCCGGGCACGGTTATCGGCCGGAGAAACTTACTTTTTCTCATAAAAGGATTTGTGCCGACACTTTCCATATCACTGATCGCGCTTGGCTTCTCAGTGATCATCGGATTGGCAATATCACTGGCGGGCTTGTCGCATAATAAATTATTAAAATATATCAATCGGGGGTGGGTGGAGATATTTCGTTCCGTCCCCGTATTGGTATTACTCCTGTGGACCTATTACGGGTTGCCTATTTCCACGGGCATAGATTTAAACATTTTCTCAGCCGGCATAGTCGCCTTGGCCCTCTGTGACAGTGCATTTGAGGCGGAAATATTCCGTGCCGGGTTTCAGTCGATTCCGAGAAGTCAAACCGAGGCCGCAAAAAGTATGGGGTGCACACCATATCAGACTATGCGCTACGTCATTCTGCCCCAGGCTATTAGATATATTCTCCCACCGTTGGGCAATCAATTCGCCTATATGTTAAAAATATCGTCTCTCGTATCAGTAATCGGATACGGGGAGCTAACTCGCAAAGCCAACGAGCTAACGGTCATCGAATATAGGCCCTTGGAGATTTATACAATTCTTATTGTCGAATATCTTATTCTTGTTTTGGTTGTCTCACATCTAGTACGGAGAATGGAAAAGAGGCTCGCCGGAAATCAACAAGACTAAACGCTGCGCTTTCTATTTATACGGATCCGCCGCGTCTCGCAGTCCGTCTCCGATAAAGTTGAATGCCAGCACGGTGATAATGACAAAAAACGCCGGGATCATGAGCCACAAATTCATATAGACGGTTTTTACGTTCTGCGCCGCATTGAGCAACACCCCCCAACTCACCACTGGTGGGCGTAATCCAAGTCCCAAAAAGCTGAGAGAAGTCTCGGCGAGGATCATACTCGGGATTGCCAATGTAAGGTGAACAATCAAATAGCTCAAAAATGCGGGGAGAAGATGCCTGACAAGAATCTGCGGCATTGTTGCACCCGACACGGTGGCTGCAATCACGAGATCAGAATCTCGAAGAGAGATGATATACCCCCTCACCACACGGGCGAGCCCGGTCCATCCAATGGTGGAAAGTATAACGATTATCATAAAATAGACTCGTAGAGCAGGCCAGCTTCTCGGGATAGCCGCGGCCAATCCCATCCACAACGGTATCTGAGGAATCGAGCTCAAGAACTCGATGATGCGCTGAATCAGCATGTCGGCCTTACCGCCAAAATAGCCGGAAATGCCTCCCAGGACGCACCCCAGCACAAAGCTGATAATTACACCGACAAAACCTATCGAGAGAGAAATCCTTGCGGCGTAAAAAGCCCGCGAAAACAGATCCCGTCCCAGATTGTCTGTACCAAAGATAAAGAATATCCCGTCCCGATCCTTTATGCCGATCATATGCCGTTTGCCTTTGAGCAGCCCCCAGAGCTCGTATTCATCGCCTCCGACAAACAGATGGATAGGATACCTGACCGACGTGTCTTCCTTGAAATCCAGGGCAAAGGTGTTGGGATTTCTTGCAGACACGAGGTTGTAGACAAAGGGTCGCAAGTGAAATTTGCCGTCCGCATCTCTAAAATGAATTTTTTGAGGTGGGCATAAGATAAAATCGGAGTTGCGTTTATAGATATCTTGGGTGGCAAAAAACTCGCAAAACAGCACCCCAGTGATAATGAAAAATATGACAATTATACTGCCAATCATTGCCAACTTGTGTGACTTAAACTTGCGCCACATAAGCTGCCACTGAGAAGCAATGTAAAATGACTCCTCTTCAAATCTTTGACGTTTCCGTGGTTTGGGTAACGGCGCAGTGCGTGTTTGTTCGCTCATACGTTACGTCTTTGCCTTTTCAAAGCGGATTCTCGGGTCCAGGGAGGCCAACAGCATATCCGATACAAACATGCCCACAATTGTCAGAAAGCAGAGAAACATCACGATGGTTCCAGCGAGATACATGTCCTCTGTCATAAGCGCCCGAAACAGCAATGGACCTACGGTGGGGAGGCTGAGTACCATGGCAGTGATGGTACTACCGGATACTATCGCCGGGAGTACCCACCCGATAGTACTGATTATGGGATTGAGTGCCACACGCACCGGATACTCGTATAAAAGTTTGCCCTCGGAAAGCCCCTTTGTGCGAGCGGTGATTACATACTGCTTGCGCAGCTCATCGAGAAGCATGCCGCGCATAACGCGGATCAAGCCGGCGGTTCCTGCGGTACCGACGACGATTATCGGCACCGGCAGGTGCTTAATCATATCCCATACTTTGCCAAGGCTCCACCCGGCAGTTGAGTACTCGGGTGAGAAAAGCCCACCGATGCTCAGGCCAAACGCATTATTGAATAAAATCATCAGCACCAAGGCTAAGAGGAAATTGGGCGTAGCAAGGCCCACGAATCCTACCACGGTAAACGCATAATCAAAAAAGGAATACTGATGCGTCGCGGAGTAGATCCCGATGAGGATCGACACGATATATGTAAAGACAATCGTAACGATGCTTATCGTGATCGTAAGTATCAGACGTTCCCCCACGAGGTTGATGACGGATTTGTGCCACTGTACGGAACGGCCAAAATCCCCGTGGAACATGCCGCCTACCCATTTGAAATATCGGACGTACATCGGTTGATCCAACCCGTATTGGCGTTTGAGAGATTCTATCTCAGATTCATCAAGGGGCTGTCCGGTAGCTTCGAGCTGCCGCACATACATGGTGAGATAGTCTCCAGGCGGCAACTGAATAATGACAAAAGCTACCAGAGACATAAAGGCGAGCATAATCAACATGTAAATAAAACGACGTAGAATGTAGCTCAGCATACCCGCGTCTACCTATGAATGGGAGCACCGGGCCATCCCAGTGCTCCCAATAATCATGTACGTATTTTATACAGCGAAGCTACTGTTTCCAGTACCACTGCTCTGCAAAATCACCGACGACTACCGAATAAAAACCCCATTCTTCTGCAATTTCGATGTTCCCGAGGTTTTTGTTGTAGACAAAGGGCACTGGCGCCGCGGCCACTGTACCGATCACCCAGACATTCTCGGCCTGACTTTCCCAGATCTCTTTGTGAGCTCTCAGCCTTTCGGCGGGATCACCGGTTGACTGCATGATTTCCTTGAGCTCATACAGACGTTTTACGTCTTCCGGGGGCTCGACACCGCTCTCTCCCTGGGTGTTGATCCAAGTATTCCAGCCGAAGGCCGTGACGCTAAAGAACGCCGGGCCATAGATGTGCATGTACTGCACCGGAAGCCACCAGTCGGCAAAGTGTATCTCACCGGCCTGATTCTGGCTCCAATAGAGCCGGCCGTCAACCTGCTTGATCTGGCAATCAACACCGATTGGAGTCATAAACTCAGGGAATAGCTCCGCGCCGGGTGTAGCCGTAGGAGTTACCTCATAGTAGGTGAACGGTATGGTGAGTCGTCTTCCGTCGGGAAGGAGCCGATACTCCTTTTTATCATCCCACTTCAATCCCATCTCGTCGAGGAGCTGATTGGCCTTGTCGGGATCGTATTCGACGTAGGCGTCATCCATGTACTGTTCCCACACATCCGAACCCTTGGGAGGTGCGTATTGTGCGACTCGGCCAAAATCCAGGAATACTGACTTCTTCACCTCTTCCCGGTCGATGGCGAGAGACAAAGCTTGTCGGAATCGCTTATCCTGAACGACCTCTGCGTACACTGGATCCTCCGGCGTCAGAGATGCGAAATAGATCAGCAGCTGATCCTGCCATGCCGGCAGTGCCATGGTTTTGTATCCGCCCTTCTCCTCATTAGATTTAAACAGCGGGAAGTCTCCCAATCTGATGAATTGGAATTGTAGGTCAGTCTCGCCGGCGACGATCTTGGCATTCATCACTTCTAAATCCGTCACGAAAATCCTGTGGCCTTTATCGATATATGGAAGCTGTTTTCCGGTAGGGTCAACCTTGAAATAATAGGGATTTCTCTCGAGGATGAACTCACCGGGATTTGGCTCATCTACCACATGCCAGGGATGCAACGATGGGCAGTCTATGGCATTGGGATACCGAGTTGGGATATGGTTTGCGGCGTCGCTCGCGCCGGCATCAAAAGAATTGTAGAACTTGCCCCACTCTTCCTCCGAATAGCCCTGATCCTCCATGACGGGTAGAATCTTTGATATGTCGGTATACTTTTTGTGAAATTGCGTCATGTAGTGCTTTGGCCTCATAAAGCGGCCCGCGTTGGAACCGGTAATCTCGCTTATGAAAAGCCCGTAAGGTTTTGCGAATTTAATGCTGAACGTATAGTCATCAATCACAGTGAGCTCTGCCGGCTCTCCTCCCCACCTGAGCCAGCTAGGCAAATTGGGTGTGATCTCCTCGTTGAAATAGCAGTCCTCAAAAGTGTATGTAACATCCTCGGTGGTAACAGGCACGCCGTCTGACCATTTGAGTCCTTTGCGAATCATAAACGTAAACTCGGTTGCATCGGCGTTCTGGTCCCATTTCTCGAGTACGCTCGGCTGCACTTCTGCGCCGACAAAGTTATATCGATGGTTTGAAGCAGACGGAGCGATCTCGAGCAGCTTTACCGCGTTTAAGTGTCTCAAGTAGTGCCCATGGTCAATGGTATACTCGGTCCACGTCAACGTGCCGCCGAAAACACCGTTCTCCATCCATGTTTCCATGACGAGGGGATTGTCAGGCAGTCTCTCCTCCACGGGTGGCAGGCCTTTGCCGTCAAGAAATGGTGAATCTGAAAACGTGAGCTTTGTCCCGGTCTGGGCCTCATAGTCATCAAGATTGTACTGCCCTGGGGGCAATCCGCCCGTTTTGGCCGTGCCGGCGCTGGTTGTTTCAGTTTCAGTGACTTCAGTACTGCCCCCGGCAAACAACATCAGCGGAGCTAAGATTGCCATCACGACAATGATGCTGAGTAATCGCTTCATGGTAGTCCCTCCTAATTTGGACTTACTAAATTGGTTTACCAGACTTGCCTGCTAAGCCTCACAAAGGGAGATTGAGTATTCATTCTGACGAGGCAAGTCCAAGAAATGTAAATCGGATTTTAGCACAAAGGTCCCGTGCCTGCAATGTAAATTGGAGATGAGGCATTTGCGTTGTTTTAGAGTGTCATACCTCGCAGCTACTGCTTTTTGGACATTGGCAAGAGCGATGGTACCAGCAGACCGATGGATCCAAGGAGCTCTAGAGACAAAAGCAGCCATCTCGATAGACCGGCGGCTTCTGTGGCGCCAATCAAGGTCAAGATCGAATGAGAGATGAAAATAATGGCGAGCAAAATCGCGGCGTGCCGCCCAAAAGACATTAGCGTCAACACAACCGTGCTTTTTTTCGCCATCGAGAACTCTCCGCTCACCACAAAACCAAACGCGACGATAACCATTATAATAAGCGAGAACTTGTCGGCAACTTCATGTTTGAAGCTCGTTTGCCAATGCTCGCCGGTGCTTCTCGCGGATAGAACTGTGAGGAACGCGTTACGTGCGATCATGACAGTCACAAATGAGATGGCGGCCACGGCAAGCAGCAAAAGATATCTAACCGCTTGAATAAGTATCTTTCTTCCCACGTACGTACATGCCACGATGCGGCGCTATTTGCCGCCGTCAACTACCGCTTCCGCACGGAAACGCCGTACTCGCCGCCAAATACTGCATCGCCCTCCACCTGATGGATCCGTACAAAGTATTGGCCCGGCTGTAGCAGCCGTTCTACCTGTGCGTTGTAGTCGCTGCCGCTGTCGTCGTCTTCAGCCACAAGATTTCCCAAACGGTCGAACAGCTTTACGTACGTATCGATATCTCCGAAAGTTCTCACAGTAACCGTGCCGGTTTCAGAAATGGTAAACTTAATCCAATCTTGGTCATCTGCAGGGGTGAAGTTTTTCTGCTGCTCCGAACCGTCGGCACGAATCTCCTTTGCCTGTGTGCGCCCGTCATCGGGCTCGAATTCATCCGGGGTGGCTGACGAATAGTCGGCGACGATCCGATATTCTCCTTGGTCTGATCCGTCGTAATGTTTTACCCGTACAAAGAATCGACCCGTGGATTCCAAAAAGAGGTCAATACGAGCGTTATCGCCTTCTCCACCGTCATCATTGCTCAGCATCTCCATGCCGCTCTCGCTATAGAGATCCATATAGGTGTCAAGATCACCAATGGTTTCTATACTGAGTATCGTGTTGGGGCGAGGCTGCTGGAGGATATCCACATAGTACCAGTCTTCATCTGTCCCCGGCATGAGAAAACTATCGGTGCCGCCTTCATAGCCGAGGTTTAGCGCATTTGCGTCTTCCATCGAATTATCGGGCTCCAAAGGATCACCTTCAAACGGGCTTATCTCAGCGTGAAATGTATAATGGCCGATGGTCGTTTCATCGTATCCGCGGATGACCACCCAAACTCTCTGCCCGCCTTCCATCAACACTCCCACTGAAGCGTTTGCATCGTCACCGTCATCATTCTCCGCAAACAATACATCAGGCTCGTCCGGACCGTAAACTTCCATGTATGTGTCGGTTTCACCGGTGGTGAATAGGCTGACCAGCGCTTTACCGTCCATCCCTTCGGCCTCCACCACAAACCAATCCCTGTCTCCAGCCGGTCCGATTGTTCTTTCTTCAACGACTTCATCTGCACTTAGTACGAGGGCGTTATCGGGTGAATCGGGCTCAAACCTGTCCGATTCGATATACTCCGACGCCGTGTCGGGTCCGTCGATGCGCATGAGGGCGTGTAACCATTGGTCTATTACAAGGGAGGCTTCTAAGCCGCTCATGATGGTCTCGTTGCCCACATTGATAAGTTGCAGCAGGAGATGCAGGGTCCCGTCCGCTTCAAACGCCTCTCCAATCAGAACGAAATCCGGCGCCAAGTCAAATCCGTCCTCGCTCTCAGCGCCGTAGCCGGTACTCGAGAACTCCGATAGGTATGAATCAACAGGAAGATGGGCGCGGACAAGCAGGCCCGGCTCTTGGGTGTTTGCCAACCTGGTAGATACCGTCATTGCGAGCTTTTCCCCAAAGGGCGGTACCGTATCATTCATCTCAACGCCCCGAACCGCTACCAATACCGGCGCTTTCTGGCTATGCGGCACGGAACTAGTAATCATGGATACGATATCGTCTGCGAGAAATGACACTTCATCAGGCAAATCGTAATCGTCGGCGATTACGCGAGAGAACGTCACCAAGATAAACAAAAAACAAAAAAGTAGCCGTTTTACTATCATGGGTTTCTGCCTCCATCAATATAATATAGCACATAAGACGGGCTCTAGCCAGCAATTCCAAAAGTAGCTGCGCGGGCTCGCAGTGAAGCCCAAAACTACTTATCAGATGTCTAGTATTAATCTTTCTAGTCTTCTAGTAAATTCCCTGTATGGGAGGAGAAGGTTCGGCCTTCACCACATTACTAGGTTTCCT
>NZCE01000020.1 GCA_002688185.1 Spirochaetales bacterium | reverse complement strand
TGCCCGCTAAAATGCGCGTGGTGTCATAATCCGGAAAGTCAGGAATTGCGGTCTGAAATCTCATTTCTGCCGGAGAAATGCATTGGCTGCGGCTTCTGTTTCAAAACTTGCCCCTACGGGTGTCACGTCATGGAGAATGATATTCATGTCTTCAATCGCGCAGAATGCGACCGCTGCGGGCTTTGCACAGAGGAATGCTACGCCCAGGCCCTTGAGCTCATCGGCAAAAAAATGACCGTGGATGAGGTGGTTGCCGAGGTGATGAAAGATCTGCCGTTTTATAAGACCTCGGGCGGAGGCATGACTGTGTCGGGTGGGGAGCCTCTGTCGCAATTTGCATTCACGACTGCCCTTCTTAGAGGCGCAAAACAGCATGAGCTCCACACCTGTATCGAAACAAGCGGGCAGGGCCCTTCTGAACGATTCCTGGAGCTAATACCGCTTATAGACATATTTTTGTATGACTACAAGGAGACCGATTCCGGTCTCCACGCAGATTTCACTGGATTTCCAAATCCAACGATTCTCAAAAATCTCGAGCTTCTTGATGAGGAAGGTGTTCACATAGTGCTCAGATGTCCGCTCATTCCGGGCAAGAATGCTCGAGAGGAACATCTGCTCGGCATTGCTGACATTGCCAATCGATTCAGCCACATTGAGCAGGTTGATCTCCTGCCATACCATCCGCTGGGCAAGAGTAAATCCGCAAAAATAGGCAAGATGTACCCCATGGAGGATGCAGGATTCGTTGATGAAGAGATAGCAGAAGAGTGGGTCGCTACGGTTTCCTCACATACAGATACTCCGGTGAAACACAACTAAAACCCGTGCCCATCTCAAGCCTAGCCGGACGGCGCCATGGTTAGAACTTTATAGCCACCTGCAAACATAATGACGAAAGCATTACGCGAGCGCTACAATGCTGAAGTTTCAGTCCGAGGTCTCGCGGCGTTCTCGAGCCCGGGGGGTGACATTTCTACGGCCGGACGGGCAAGAAGGCTTGAACGCGAGGGCATGCTGGCACACCAGCATATCCAAGCCTCCCGGCCGGCTGATTACCGTTCTGAGTATACAATAAACCACATCCATACTACCGATGATATTCAACTACTTATCAGGGGGAGAATGGATGGTCTGCTGGAAACCGGCGACACGACGGTAATTGAGGAGATAAAATCCACCGGAATTAGTCTTGCTGAAATAACACCACATAGTCAGCATCTGGCACAGGCAAAAATATACGCGGCTATATATGTCATGCAAATGCATTGTGACGTTATCCTCGTCCATCTCACCTATGTGCATTTGCAGTCCCGCGAGGTGAGAATTTTTGATTACTCCTTCACCGCCGACGATCTTAATGCATTTTTCTCAACCCTAGTTGATGAATATCTCCGGCGTCTGCGACAAACCCTTTTGCGCTTGAAAAACCGCAATGGAACTCTCACTGCGGCATCCTTTCCTTTTCCAAAGGTGAGAGAGGGCCAGGAGAAGCTCATGGAATCGGCAGCACAAGCGGTTGAAAACGGGCATAAGTTGTTTGTGAGGGCACCCACCGGAATAGGCAAGACAGCAGCGACTCTCTTTCCCGCCTTGAAGGGCATGGCTCTGGGCCAATGTGACGTGATTTTTTATCTCTCCGCGCGCACGTCTACGCAGCAAAACGCTGAGTACTTTGTAGAAACATTGAGGGACAGAGGCGCGGCGGTACGGGCAACTACCATTTCCGCACGCAGTAAGGTCTGCTTTCTCGGTCTTGCAATGTGCAAACCAGAGATTTGCCCGTTTGCAAAGGGGTACTATGAGCGGCTTCCGGCCGTGCTTCAGAAACTCGATAGTGAGTCGACGATGAACTGCACAAGGGAGACGATTAGCAGGCTTGCCAGGGAAAACACCTTATGCCCGCACGAGCTATCCCTCGATATTTCAGCTGAGTCGGACATTGTTATATGCGATTATAATTATGTGTTTGATCCCATGGTGTATCTTAGAAGATTCTTTCTAGACGGGGATGCATCTGGGTACATGTTGCTGGTGGATGAGGGACATAACCTAGTGGACCGTGGCAGAGATATGTACACGGGCGTAATACAGAAAAGGCAGGTTCTCGCGGTCATGCGGCTGATTGATGGCAAGCGCTACCCTCAGCTTCGTGACAAGCTCAAAGGGCTAAACGACTACTGCGGAGCCCTCAGGAAGGAAATGAAAGTCGATGGTCTACGATACACGGCCGCTGAAGAGATTGATGGCGCTTTTGCGGATTTGGTCCAAGATCTGATGGTAGCGCTGCAGGATTACTTTGGTGGCGAAAGCGAAGCTATTGAGGTTGAAGATAAAATACTCGATCTGTACCGGTCGCTGCTTCAGTTTTCCGTTATCTCTGACTTGAAGGACGAGGGTCACGCGGTAACCGTAGAGCTAGCGGCGAGTGATGTTATCGTGAAGCTACTCTGTATAGATCCGTCGCTCCACCTGAGCAATATCTCTGACAGGTGCCGTTCGACGGTCTTTTTTTCGGCCACACTTACTCCGTTTGAGTATTTTGTGCCCCTGCTGGACCGGGGAGAAGATGTGCAGCAGTTGTCATTGCTCTCGCCGTTCCCGCCGGAGAATCTGAATGTTTATATTGATGCGTCGGTCTCAACGAAATACCGAGATCGGGAATCATCGGTGGGACGAATCGCCGAATACGCGGAATTATTGTATGGGCGCGGGAATTATCTGTTTTATTTCCCGTCGTATGTTTATCTGGAGATGGTGTACCAAACACTTGGGAGACGAAACCCTGCTATCAAAGTGCTCGTGCAGAAACCCGGCATGGAGGACTCGGAGCGCCAAGGCTTTTTGGAAAAATTTGAGAAGGATCCGTCGGAAGGCAATATCGCCTTTGCAGTGCTCGGAGGCGTCTTTGGTGAGGGAATCGATCTTGTGGGCAGTCGACTTATCGGAGTTGTCATAGTGGGTGTTGGATTGCCGCCGGTATCAAACGAGCGCAATTTAATTAAGCAGTTTTATGAGCGGCGTTTCAATCATGGTTTTTCGTATGCCTACCAATATCCGGGGATGAATAAAGTGCTCCAAGCCGCCGGGAGAGTCATACGTGATGAGAATGACACGGGAATGGTATTGTTTATCGGCAGGCGATATGAGTCGCGTAGCTACAAGCGGCAGCTAACTCCCGAGTATGCCGATTATGCAAGCGTACAGTCCCCCAAAGAGGTTATTCAGTTTCTGCCTGATCAGGTCAGTGATGAAGGCGGCGAGTTGTGAGACGGCCTCAATAATGTCTTATATCCTGCTCCGGAGTAGGTTTATCACCATGGCCGTTGCCACTGCTAGGCAGACCGATGCAATTGATGCCGTAAGCATGCCGATCCGCTGCTGCTTTGACGCCCCTGCGCTAACTATGAGTTTTGATCCGGCAATGATGCCGGCGGCTATATATTGTGAAAACATAATGAGAATATAAATAAGCAGCCTTTCTGCAAATCCAATTATTCGTTGCTGGGCTATCCTGTTGCGCTGTTGATCTCTATCCTCTTCACTCATTGCAAATCGACGAAAAAACTGAATAATGTGTTCTTCTTCCGACAGAATTAACAAACTACCAATAATGATTATGTAGAGCTCAATCCGTTGCAGAATGGGCGCATTCTCGGCCAGCTCAATTACATGTGCCTCAAATGATGAGATCTTGCCTGATAAAACCACGAGACCAAAACATGCGATATATAGGACTAGTCCCGGGAAATAATGCAGCGAAAGGGGGCGGTCCGCGCAACGGCGATCCGCGCAACGGCGGTCCGCGCGACGGCGATCCGTTGCAGCATGCGTATGCGGAAGTCTTGTTTCTATGATAAACGTCAAAAGGTTCAGTGCAATGAACAGGCCCACGCAGGCCAACTCAATTTCAAATGAGCTAATAAAAAGCGCCACGAATATGCCGGATTCAGCTGCGGCTTTCAGGCCATAGAATGCTATATGTTTCCTATACGGAGATGAATAAAATATCAATCTTACGGTGAGCAGAGCGGTAAAAAAAACACAGAACTCCATACAGTAAAGTCTAAGGCGGCAGGCGGAGAACGTCAAACGAAAAAAAAGATGCGGATCTTTCTGCTTATGGCTGACATGACAGTTGTAACTCGGACAACATGTCCATAAAATATATTCCTCGGAAGGAAGATACCATGGGAAACACTGTAGCTGCAAAAAAGATAAAGGACGCCCTCGTGGGTCCTGTTGTTGCCATGACGACAACTTTTAACAGAGACTATTCACTTGATTTGGGAGGAATGAAGGCTCTCACCGATCTCTATATTGATGGTGGTATTAAAAACGTGATTGTTGCCGGCAGCACCGGTGAGTTCTTCAGCATGACCGATGCCGAACGTATGCTTGCCATCAAAGCAGTGGTTGAACGTTCCGGCGGGAGAATGACGGTTGTGGGATGTGCGGCCCATTCCGGTACACAGATAGCGATCAACCTGGCCAAACAGTGCAAAGATGTCGGATGCGACGGGATTATGGTGACCCCGCCATATTACTCCTTTTCAGGCGTGGAAGGCATGCTCAATCACTTCAGGATGATATCCGATGCGGTTGACTTGGGAATTGTCGGATACTTCTCAGGCTCCGTGCTCAGGTTCCCCGTGATAGGAGGCATGGTCAGCGAGGAGTGGCACTGCCCGCAGGCAATGCTCGACATAGCGGCAATCCCAAATGTAGGAGCTTTCAAAGACGCCTCTGGCAACTACGGGTGGCACCGAGATATTGTTCGGGCGTTGGACGGACCGGATGGAGAGGCTGCGGTAATGGGGAGCGACGGCATGGGGTACCACCTGTGGGGTCATCAGTACGGTTCCCGCTGCTATCTCACCGGTCTCGGCAACGTGTGGCCCAAGATTGAGGTAGAGTTTTTTGACAGACTCGGTACGGGAGATACCAATAGCGCATTGGAAATCGTCAATACCTACGAGCTAGATTACCTTAACGTTACAAAGGCAACCGGTAGATATTGGTCCTGTCTGAAGTTCTTTCTCGATGAGCTTGGCCTGCCCGGAGGTCCTATGCGACCACCCCTATTGGACTGCGACGAGAAGGATAAAGCCAATCTCCTCGCCTTTGCCGAGGGTGCAGGTTTGTTACCGGCGTGATCTATCGGACCCTCGGTCGAACCAATTTGAAAATATCGGCCATGGGGATGGGCACCGGCGGCCACGACCCGCTGGGACAGAAAAGCGGACGTCCCGTTTCCGAGATGAAGCAACTGCTCAGACGCGCGCACGATCTGGGTATCAACTATTTCGATACATCACCGGGGTACGCCGACAGTGAGACTATCCTTGGAGCCGTGCTGAGGGAGCTCCCGCGGGATGATTACGTGGTTTCGACAAAAATCCCGCTTGCAGGCGGCCACACCGACGATGTAGACGTCATGACGCCCCGGGAAGTTGGGGAGGCTGTTGAGAAAAGCCTCGTTCGACTGGGTCTTGATTTTGTGGATATCATGCTCGTGGCTGTAGCGGGACCTGAATATTTTGAGCCTGTAGTTAACGACCATCTGCCGATACTTGAGCGGTGCAGGCGGGAGGGCAAAATACGTTTTATCGGCTCGAGTGAACAGACAAGGTCTGACGGATCTCACCGATGGCTCCAAAAAATCTTACCTACCGGATCGATGGATGTAGCCATGGTCGGTCACAATATGATAAATCAGTCCGCTCAGCGATCGATTTTCCCCCTCTGCATAAGAGAAAAGATCGGCGTGCTCAATATCTTTACCGTCAGAAATCTTTTCTGGAATCCAGATCGCCTCCGAGAGGTAATTGTCGATCTCGCCAATCGTGGAAAGATCGGCAGGCATGCGCTCCCTGAGGGACCTCCCCTCGATTGGTTGCTGACCGATGACGTTGATACACTCGTGGATGCCGCCTATCGGTACGCGCTCCATACCGACGGTGTCACCGCCGTGATGTGCGGCACTCTCAATCAATCAGAGCTTCAGGAAAATGTCAGGTCGTTCGAAAAAGGACCGTTGCCCGAAGATCTGACATTGCGTCTCGACGACATTTTTTGTGGGATTAGCGAGGCCATAGGAAATTAGAGATCAGAAACCTTTATACAGGCCATATTGGTCACGCCACGCTCGCCGCGATCCGTACTTCCCTTTGCGCGGAGCGCTTGGCGGACGCCGGATACCGGACCGCCTATCTTGGTAAATGGCACGCTGATTGGCTCAAGAACCCACTTGATTACGGCTACCATCGGGTAAGTGCCATTCGCGGTTGTGGCCCGCAGGCCGCGGCTCGCATGAATCTCTCCAGTTTGAAGACGGCATCGATCTTTCAGCCATTTTGGAAGATCCGGAGAGCACGCCGTCTCGGGAGGCGATTTTCAACGTCTATTACGGTTGTGAGTTCCTGCGCGTCCAGCGTATGATAATTACCGACCGCTATAAGTACGTTTTCAACGGGTTTGATGTCGATGAGCTATACGATCTGGAAATCGATCCGTCGGAGATCTTGAATCATGTTTAAGACACCGGATATTTAAGGGTCGTCGATGATCTTCGACGTCGTCTCTACCGATTCATGGATCAGTTTGACGATCCATTCAAAGGATCCTTGCCGACGAGCCACCGCGCGTACTCAATAAGCGCACCTTCAGTAGCTTTATCCTTGCCCGTATGAAACGCTTCCCCGACGCCGTAAATCCCCTCGTCGGTATACACTTTTACCAACAGGTAATTCGCACTCCACCCGGTCCCAAAAGGAGCCGGTTTTCCGGAGTTTATAAAGAATAGTTTTAGATTACTGATTTTCATTGTGAGACAGAGGGACCTATGGAGATTCGGCATCCTCAGCACGAATAATCTCCGGGCTTGCCGGATCGGCGACTAGACGTTGCCCGGGATTCAGCACAAGGAATGACTCCTTGTCCCAGCGACCATCGCAAAGTCTCTGGAGAAGGTCCGGGTCACCCTTCAGCTCATCGTACTCCCAGCCAAGATATTCAGCACATTCTTTGGTATAAGCCCTATACATCTCCGATTCAGGAAGCCCCCAGTCAATATAGGTGGCTCTGGAATACTCCTTTATCCAGCTCTGCTCCATCTCCATGAGGTACTCGGCGTTGTCTTCTCCGTATTTTTCTTTATAGCTTTCAAGCAAGTTTTGGTATCTTTCCCGGCTGGGCTGTGTGTTGTTTTCTATCCAGCCTGCGCTATACCAGTAAATGCCCCTGTGGGCGTCAAAATAGTTTCTATAGGCTTCTTTGGAACCAAGGATAAGGGTGATGCAGTCATGTCCCCGCGGTATAACCGTTTGTATGCGGGCCTCGATTCCCATCGTACCGTTGCTGCAGAGCCCGTATCCAAGGAGAATGGCGTCGTAGGGCTTCCCTTGGTTGTCCGCGTCCGTCGCCAGGATTTTCTGGATCTCCGCCTGGAGTTTCTCCGGCTGGTTATGGAGACCCTGTGGCATCAGATGGATATCTACCAAGTGTGGGGATTTGGCTGCGCAGAGGTAGGATTCTCTCTGAATTACACGGCAGGTGACAAAGAGAAAATGCTTTCTATTCATGTCAGGTACCGAATGTATCCTCGATGGAAACCGTCGTCAACCGACGCGCTTCGCATCTCCAGGCTGTTCTATGACTCGCATCCCCTTCCACTTGCCGGAGAGAAATCGCAACAAAAAGGTTATCGCAAGCAGAAAGATGTAGCCTGAAATGATATACCACGCGGCAAAAACTCCTACCTCTAGCACAGCAATGGCGATATAGCTGGGTATTGCCAAACCGCCTATCGACAGACAAACAATCATGATCATTACAAATCGGGTGTCCCCGGCACCTTTGAGTGCTGAAGCAAAGACGATTATTGAAGTATCGAACATCGTGTACACGGCCACGAACCTGAGCATGACAACTATAAAGTTTCGAACTGGCTCGAATTGCGCTGGATCGGCCTTTGCGGAGAATGCCACGAGGAAAATCTGGGGAACCAGTACGTAGGCCAGGGCGATCGTTGTCATATATATAAAGCAGAGATGAACTCCCGAATAAACAGTACGTTCGGCTTTCTCCGGATTTTCACTGCCGACAAACTGTCCAACTAATACCGTGATCGCAACGCCGAATCCCATCATCGGCATAAATGCAAGGGTGTTGATGTTGAACGTTATGCCCGTTGCAGCCAGCTCGGCTGATCCAATTCTGCCCACCAGCAGGATAAAGACGGTAAACCCGGAAATATCGATAAAAAACTGCACGCCGCTGGGCAAGCCAAAACGTATGAGCCGTCCCAATAACTTCCTGTCGGGCCGCCAGCCGGAGATGGTTTTAAATTCAGCGTTGTACTTTCTCCGGAAGACCAGCAGGATATAGAGGGTGCACGATGAAGCGCCGGCTATTATGGTGGCAAATGCGGCGCCGCGTATTCCCATCTCCGGAAAACCCAGCTTTCCAAAAATAAAAATATAGTCCAATATGATGTTGATCGCGGTCATGATGAAGTTGACCCACATAATCGGCCAGTTTTTACCCCGGCCGGAGAAAAAGCCTGCGAACGCACCGGCGAGGATTGGGAACAGCGCTCCCTTGCTCAATATGGCAAAATAGAGCGCTTCCTCATTCTGTATTGTCTGTTCGTGACCAAAAAAAGCGAAAATAGGCTTTGACGCAAAGGAAATTGAAAATATTATTACCCCCCCGGCGATTGCGATGTAGATTCCCTGCCAAAGGCTCGGCCCGATTCTAGTGGGGTTTTTTGCGCCATGATATTGAGCGACAAACGTACTTACGTAACTTGTCGTACCGATAAATAGGCTCATCAACGTGAAGTTCAATATCCCCGCAGGCATCGCCGCCGCAATGGACACCGATGAGTACCATGTCAAGAATATGCGATCTACAAAATGAAGAATTGATGTCGCGCCGGTGCTCAAGATGAGCGGGACCGCCATCTTGATTATTTCACGGTATCCGCCCTGTTCAGACCACCGCGCTTTTAGAGCATCGATTATTTTCACTTGATTCCGTCTTACTTGATAGGCTGCCGGTTGAGTCTATAGAGAAGATCGAGATTGCACAATCAATCGCCGTATGCTAAAATTGGCTTATCCGGGCGATTAACTCAGTGGCTAGAGTGCTACCTTCACACGGTAGAAGTCGGTGGTTCAAGTCCACTATCGCCCAAAATTAACTCCTTATCCGGTTTATCGATCAGAAGACCGGCGAGGTCCTGAGAGAGTGCTCTTCTCGGCAAACGTCCCGAGGTGCTGCTACTCGCTGGGCTGAGCTTGAGCTCGAGAAGATCCAGGACCAGGTCGAGGACGCGGAGACGTTGGCGTCCCTCGCCTTTGACTTTCTCAAGAAGCCGGAGCTCTCGGCCAGTGACATCAAGCGAATCAAGAAGGTAGCGGAGGACCTACTCGCAATCCTCAAAGCCGAGAAGCTGCGAGTCGATCATTGGCGTGACAAGGAATCCACCCGAGATGCAGTTCGTCTCGGGATTAGGGACTACCTCTGGAGCGACAACACTGGCTTGCCGGTCGACAGCTACTCAGACGACGAAGTGCAAGCGGTATCCGAAGAGGTGTATCGGCACATATTCCGCGCGTACCCGACCATTCCGTCGCCGTACTACGAGTCTACCAAGTCGGCTTGATCAGTCCGGGGAACGACCCGGATGCAAAGGTGCTGTATAGACTAGCATATGACACATCGATGAGATAGTAGTAAACACGTTACTACTTACGAGCTCTTCTGTCATACCAGCAATAATGGGTTTGACAAAGACACCCGGAAGTGCTAAATATATTAGTGCTATGTTGCAGGATGGTCAAGTAAAGTCGTCGGTCAATCTCAATATGTTCCTCTCAACCCATGCGGTCTTCACCGTCGACGATGTACAGCAGTTTATGGCCGAACATGGCTCTACTAAGCCGAATACGAGAAAGGCTCTCTTGACCTACCACCGATCCAAGGGTCGGATCGTGCCTATTCGACGAGGCCTGTACGCAAGTGTGCCTCCGGGTCATGATCCCGGCACATATGCGGTTGATTCTTTTTTGGTCGGGGCGAGAATGACGGAAGACGCATTGCTAGCATATCACACGGCACTGGAATACCACGGCAAGGCGTACACGCCGTACAACCGCACAGTATACGCATCCGACACAAGATCCCCTACGGCACAATTTCGTGGACACCAATATGTCCGGGTCTCGGAACCAGGAACAATAAAGGCCTCTGGCGAAACCATGTTCGGTGTTGAATCTTATCATCGTGATGGCGTAACCGTCCGAGTGACGAATCTCGAACGTACATTTGTCGACGTGCTTGACAGGCCGGAGATCTCTGGTACGTGGGAAGAGATCTGGCGCTCGCTCGAGATGATCGAATTCTTTGACCTAATACAAGTTGTCCAATACGTCGAGCTCCTTGATAATGCGACCACGGCGGCGAAAATTGGATTCTACCTGAGCCAACACCGCGATGCGCTGATGGTCGACGATGATACCTTTGCGAAGCTCAAGCGACTTATGCCCAACCAACCCCACTACATGAACCGTAGTTCGCGACAGGGCTGTCACCTTGTCTCTGAGTGGAACCTCCTTGTACCGCAAGAGATTCTGGACCGATCATGGGACGAGATGCTATGATCCTCTCACGATCAGAAGTCCTCAATGCAGCCGGCCTATAGGGGTTCGATCCGCCGATGCTTGAGAAGGTTCTCCATCTCATGAATCTGCTTAACATGCTCAACGCCCATCCTTATCTGAAAGGTAAATGGGTTCTCAAGGGCGGCACAGCCCTCAACCTGTTTCTCCTCGATATGCCTCGGCTGTCGGTGGATATCGACTTGAACTACACTGGAGCTCTTGCTCGCGAGGCGATGATTGAGGATCGACCCAAGATCGAGCGGGCCGCACGTGCTGTCGATTTGTTTTCGAGTCACTTCCCATGACCGAGGAAGGCTTTGATCGAGAGTGGCAAGAAACCGCCGGACTTGCGTTCCCGGACCGAGTCATGAAAGTGAAACGAATCTTCCGCGTCAGCTACAAGACCTTGCTTTTCCGCCTTATTGAGAAAGGCGTCGTGAACAACTCCGTCTGGCGCGGCTCAGTGCAATTTCAGAACTCGGGACAAACCTGAAAAAATCGACACGCCTAATTGACACCGAAGGACAGTTTGCCGGGGAAGAGCTCAGTGCTATGCCCAACTGAGCTCG
>NZCE01000019.1 GCA_002688185.1 Spirochaetales bacterium | reverse complement strand
GCGCTATTCCAGTTTTCCATCAGGCTACCCAAGCTATAAAGGCACAGCTTCACGCCCCGATTTCGGGCACAAATCGCCATGCCGCAACAAAATCCAACCACCTGTTGTTTCCATAGCATTTGCGAGCACATTCTTCTCTACAAGTGCTCGACAAGATGTTTTAATTATCGGTGGCTTAGCGACTTATACTGACACGCACCGGAAAATTATGCTACTAGAAGGTTTATTAACACCGATTAATGCAATTTAGGCTTTCAAACGCCTCTTTAACCCGGGCCACCATTGACGACTGCCCTTCTCGCAGCCAGGTCCTCGGATCGTAATACTTTTTGTTCGGCTTATCAGCACCTTCAGGATTTCCGAGTTGCCCCTGCAGATAGTCCTGCTTATCCTTGTAAAAACCCAGCACACCGTTCCACGTTGCCCACTGGGTGTCGGTATCGATATTCAGCTTCACCACCCCGTATGACACTGCTTCGGCAATCTCCGCCTGCGAAGATCCAGAGCCGCCATGAAATACGAAGTTGATCGGCCGCACACCCGTGGATAGATTCTCTTGAATATATTCTTGAGAATTATCCAAGATCTTTGGGGTAAGAACTACATTCCCGGGCTTATAAACGCCGTGTACATTGCCAAACGCGGCCGCAATTGTAAAGTTCGGGCTTATAGCTGAGAGTTTTTTGTAGGCGTATGCCACGTCCGCGGGTTGGCTATAGAGCATCGAATTATCGATCCCAGTATTATCTACGCCGTCTTCCTCACCACCGGTCACGCCAAGCTCGATTTCCAATGTCATGCCGATTTTGCTCATTCGCTCGAGATATCGGCAGGAGATATCAATGTTCTCCTCCAAAGTCTCTTCAGAAAGATCCAACATGTGTGAGCTATAGAGAGGTTTTCCCATATGTGCATATCGCCTTTCACCCTCATCTATGAGTGCATCGACCCAAGGCAAAAGCTTTTTAGCTGCGTGATCTGTGTGGAGTATTACCGGCACGCCGTATGCCTCGGCCATGGTATGCACGTGTGTGGCGGCGGATATCCCCCCGACCACAGCGCTGTCAACACCGTCACGTTTCAATCCCTTGCCGGCAAAAAAAGTGGCTCCGCCGTTTGAAAATTGGATTATGACCGGTGAGTTGACCTCCGCCGCCGCCTCCAGCACGGCATTTGCCGAATTCGATCCCACACAATTTACCGCAGGCATGGCAAACTGATTTTCCTTTGCGATACTGAGCACTTTCTGTAGATCATCACCGAACAGCACGCCTGGTTTCACCACATCTAGAATTTTTACCGACATATGATATCCTTCCTCGATTTATATTGTAGAAGCTGGGCCCAAATCACGGCACAACTACCTGAAGAATAGTGAAACGAGATGCCAATCGCAACCCCGTGAGGAGTGAAAGGCGTCATCCTCACGCATAGCCCGGAATCGGTAACCCATGGTATTGTTGTCCGTCAAAAGGAATAGGAGGAACCCTATGAGCGCGGAAACCCTGGCACTACTCGGCGGTGATCCTGTGGGAGAAATAAAAGCGCCGCAACATCCGAGTTTCTCTCCCAAAGCCGTAGAGCGAGTTAAATCCCTCCTCGAGAGAGGGGTCACGGTGGGATTGAATAAGAGTTGCTTAGAGATAGAAGAAGCGGAACGGGCAATTTCTGAGTGGCAGGCGGTGAAGTACTGTCTTGGAACCGCCTCGGGACACGGTGCGCTCCACTCCGCTCTTATCGGCCTTGAAATCACCTCGGGAGACGAGGTTATTACCACGCCATTTACGTGGGGCGCATCGACCTCATGTATTCTCCACAACAACGCAATTCCAGTATTTGCAGACACCGATCCAATTACGGGACTGATCGACCCTAAATCGGTTGAGGAGCGGATCACGGCTAAAACCCGCTGCATTCTTGTTGTCCACCTTTTTGGCCAGGCCGTGGATATGACATCGATCTGCAAAATTGCCAAGAAGCACGGTCTTGTCGTAATTGAAGATGGAAGTCAGGCCCACGGCGCATTGCATAAACTAAAAAAGGTTGGGACTTTTGGCGATGCCGCGGGGTTTTCATGTATGGGCGCCAAGCTCCTGGCGACAAGCGAGGCCGGATATATGGTAACCCCCCATGAAGAGGTTTATTGGAAAGCGTCAATGGGCGGCCAGCACATGGGGCGATCGCCTGAATCGGGTTTTCCTGCGGATCTGCGTGAATATGCCGACTCTCTGGTGTTTACCTACCGGCTCAGCCCTATCAATGCGGTGTTACTTGTTGAGCAGCTAAAAAAGGTCGATGAGGAGATCGCCGGGAGGAGGACAAATGTCGGGCGGCTTAAGTCGGGGCTTTCGAGGGTAAAAAGCATCTTGTTTCCCGTATACGGGGAAGGAGACGTTCCTTCATACCATTTGATTACCATGAGCTTCGTGCCCGAGATCGCCGAAATATCGCGAGATACCTATATCAAAGCCCTCAACGCAGAGGGAGTGCCGATTTTCGCCTATGTGCCGGCCGCCATCCCGCGATGGCCTCGAATGCAATGGCAGGGTTACCGAGGACCGAGGGTGATGTGGACAGAGACTCTGAAACGCCACGGCGTAGATTATTCGAGCGTTGATATACCCAACTGCGAATACAAGGTGAGCCACTCATTGGAGATGGGCTTTAACCATACAACCACAGATGACGGCTCGATAGATCACATTACTGAGGCTTTTTTAAAAGTCGAGGCGAACTTGACGCAACTCAGAGAGTGGGAGAGATCCAGATAGGAGGCAGGCGATTATGAAAACCCGAGGGGAACCGCGGGCCCAAAAGGCACCCAAGGAGCTTGAGGCTCACGGGGATAAAAGGACTGACAATTATTACTGGCTCAGATTGTCGGATAAACAGAAAACCTCAGAAAGTCACGATGAGCAAACAGAGCGGGTGCTCGGATATCTGCGTGAGGAAAATGACTACACAAAGGCCGTTCTGGCCCATTCCGATGAGTTGCAGGAAAAGCTCTACGGTGAAATCGTGGGCAGGATCAAGCAGGACGATGAAACGGCCCCATACCCGTCCAACGATTACTGGTACTATCAGAGGTACCTACCTGAGCACGAGCACCCGATTCACTGTAGAAAAAAATTTACTCTCCGTGCGCCGGAAGAGATTATGCTGGATGCCAACGAACGCTCAAAAGACAGCGAATATTATGATGCAACAGGCCTCGCGGTGAGCAGCAGCAATGATCTGATGGCCTTTGGCGAGGATACCGCCGGCCGGAGGATATATACCATTAGAATTAAGAACCTCTCAACCGGAGCGCTGATGACGGATGTGCTGGAAAACACCACCGGGAACGCGGTGTGGGCAAACGATAATAAGACCCTATTTTACACCGCAAAGCATCCGGAAACTCTCCTTTCTGAGCGTGTCTACCGCCACATTTTAGGTACGGATCAGGACACGGATACACTGGTGTATACCGAGGAAGACACTTCATACTATATCGGGATTTACAAATCAAAATCGCGCAAATATCTCATCATTTGGAACAGCAGTACTCTCTCCAACGACTACTGGCTACTCTCCGCCGACGATCCAACGGGAGATTTCAGACAGTTTTCGCCGCGCGAGGATGTGCATGAGTACTCTCTTGAGCATTACCATGACCGTTTTTATATAATCACAAATTGGGATTCCCGCAACTTCCGTTTGATGGAAACCGATGAATCCGATACGGCCAAGTCGAGTTGGAGGGACGTAATCCCCCACCGCGCAGATGTGCTCTTGGAAGAGATGGAGGTTTTTGACGACTTTCTGGTAATTCAGGAGAGAAAAGCGGGGCTAATTCAACTACGAGTTTTACCCCGGAACGGAAATGCCGAGCACTATATTGATTTTGATGAACCTTCATACGTTGCCCGCATCTCCGTCAACAAAGAGCTAGATACAAAATTGCTCCGTTTTGCCTATTCTTCCCTCACTACGCCGTGGTCGTATTTCGATTACGACATGGAAAATAGGGAAAAAGTCCTGGTTAAGCGTCAAGAGGTGGTTGGCGGCCACAAACCCGAACGGTACGAATGCGAACGTTTTGTCGCACAGGCGAGGGATGGCGCGGACATACCGATTTCTAGCGTATACAGAAAGGATTTACACCGCGATAGTCGGGGGCCCATTTTGCTCTATGGGTACGGCTCATACGGATTCTCTATCGATGCCGCGTTCCGGTCGGATGTACTAAGCCTTCTGGATAGAGGTTTTCACTTCGCCATTGCCCATATCAGGGGCGGACAGGAAATGGGTCGAGAATGGTATGAAAACGGCAAAATGTTTAAAAAATGGAATACGTTTTATGATTATATTGATTGTGCCCGTTTCCTGATCGAGCAAAGTCACACGACCCCGGATGGCTTATTTGCCATGGGAGGAAGTGCGGGCGGTCTTTTGATGGGTGCGGTGATTAATGAAAACCCTGAGCTATTTGCCGGTGTCGTTGCGAAGGTGCCGTTTGTTGATGTACTCACCACCATGTCGGATCCGTCAATTCCATTGACGACAAATGAATACAAGGAATGGGGAAATCCTGCAAACAGGGAGGAGTACGACTACATCAAGTCCTACTCTCCGTATGATAATGTCAAACATCAAAAGTATCCAAATCTGTTGGTATCGGCGGGCCTATTCGATTCCCAGGTCCAATACTGGGAACCGGCAAAGTGGGTGGCAAAGCTCAGGGAATATCGAACAGGAGAAAACCTGCTGCTTCTCAATATAAATATGGAAGCCGGACACGGGGGAGCATCAGGCAGGTTTAAAAGACATCGAGAGACCGCTCTCGATTTTGCATTCCTGTTGGCCTTAGCCGGTCTGGGCGATTAACCGGCGTGAATACGACTAGGAGGACGACGATGACTTCACGGGAGAGAGTTGCAAGAGCGCTTGAGAGGCGCGAGGCGGATCGTGTTCCGGTAGCACTGTCATGCAAAGGACCAAACAGCGCCCTCGATGCGCTTCTCTCACATTTCGGAGCACAGGACAGGTGTGAGTTGCAGGAAAAAATGGGCATTGATTTACGAAGGGTGTCTCCCCGGTATGTGGGACCGGCGGACTATGCACTTACCGGCAGTGAAAGCGGTGAGGACACGTTGTTTGGCGGCTCCGAGTACGTCAAATGCGATTTTGAGGGAAGCGGGGGTATTGCCGGTACATACGCCGATGAGGTAGGAAGCAGGCCGTTCAAGGACTTCACTACCGTCAAGGAGATTGAGGACTACTCGTGGCCAGAGCTTGAATGGTTCGATTTTTCAAGCCTGCAGGATGAATGCCGGCGATTTTCCGACTACGGCATTATGAGTGGCGGCTGGTCGCCGATAATCAGCCGGGTCTTTGAGCTGTTTGGGATGGAAAAATCACTGATCTATTTCCACGACCGGCCCGATTTGATTCACGCGGCAGTCGAGCGGGCCGTAGATTGGTACTACGAATATTACGACGCCACCCTCAAAGCGGCCGACGGAGGTGTGCAAATCATCGGATTTGGTGACGATTTCGCTACCCAGCGCGACCTGATTCTTGATCCGGAAATGTGGCGAGCTTTCTGCAAAGAACCCCTTGCACGCCTTTTCAGCCTTGGGAAAAAACATGGAGTGTACGTGTACTTCCACTCATGCGGCGCCGTAAGGGGCGTTTTACCTGATCTTGTGGATATTGGACTGGACATACTATTCCCAATTCAGCCGAACGCTTGGGGTATGGATCACGGCGAGCTCAAGAATGAGTTTGGCGATAGGCTGGCATTCTGGGGGGGCATCGATGTACAACGAGTCTTGTCGTTCGGCACACCGCAGGAGGTGCGCAGTTCTGTCCGTGAACGGATAGACATCTTGGGAGAAGGTGGGGGGTATATACTCTCGAGCAGCCATAACTTGCTCAAGGCATTCCCTCTAGAAAACATTCTGGCTATGTATGACGAAGCAACAAAGGTACCTTAGGGCCAAAAAATGACCTTTCCTACTCCTACGCTCTCCTCACACCAATGGAAAATGCCTTTTTGGGATTTACCACGGTCAGCGACATGATTTCCTGCTCGAGCAACCCTTTGGAGCGTAACCGGGGAATGAGCTTTTCCTGAAGTACGCTATACGGTCTTGAAATCCCGCCTCCCGGCCGATCGGCCTGATACGCGTCGCCGTCATGTGATAGCAGCACTTTTGAGAGAAGGTTTTTTTCCTTCATATAGAGAACAAGATCGCAGTGAAGCTTGATGGACTGCTCTTCATCTCTCAGTCCGTCAAACTCAATCCAAGCTCCCTCTCGGGCCGGACATAGCAATCTTTCACAGTCTTCCACGGCGTTTGCGTGGACCCATATCCAGGCAGACAATGCTACACCTTCATCTTGGAGCAGTGAAATTTCTTCGTACGCGGCTTCCTCAGCTCCCGTGTGAGCGGCAATGGTAAGACCGGTATCGAGGTGGGTACGCGCGGAAGCCCGGATCAGCTTTTCTTCAACGGCGTCCAGAGGTCCAGGGTCTACCGCGATTTTGATAAATCCCGGTTTTATGCCTGTGCCGCCGATGCCGTCTCGCCACTCAGCTATCCAGCGTTCGGCGAGCTCATCAATGGTGTCGGTCTGTGCGTGTCGTGGAAGTACCTTGCCTCCGGCTGCACCGTAGTAGCCGGTATTGGTGAGAATATGCAGTCCGGTCCGATCCGAGAGCTCTCTCAAAAGAAGGGGCGCTCTCCCAAAGTAGGCCCCGGTACAGTCAACGAGACTCTCACAGCCGACAGCAGTTCTCATTTTGGGTTAGCTATAGAAACACCGGTCTGACTATATCTCCAATATCTCCAGCCTAGACGTGTTGCT
>NZCE01000018.1 GCA_002688185.1 Spirochaetales bacterium | reverse complement strand
CTCGGTGCCCCCAAGCTCGATGGTCAAGTGCTCCCGCACTCAGGTCCGACGACACCAGATGTAGTGTGTACCGGAGTCAAGTGCATACCCCCATAATGCAAATAATCCTGGAAAAACAGAAAAAAGGGCTGAACTATTACGACCTACAATGGCCAGGTTCCGGGACCCACAATCAGGGCAACAGAGGGAGATCGGATTCGGGTGCATTTTACCAACAAAGGCAATCGTCCGCATACTATACATTTTCACGGATATCATCCTGAGGAAATGGACGGATCTATGCCTCACCAATATGTGTTCCCGGGCGATACTTTTGTCTACGAATTCGATGCGGCCCCTTTCGGAATTCATCTCTACCATTGCCATTCGACGCCGCTGACGCAGCATATCCATAAGGGACTATACGGGGCTTTTATTATTGATCCGAAGGAGGGGCGGCGGGAAGCTCAAGAGTTTGTGATGATGATGAATGGGTTTGACACGAATTTTGATGAAGATAATGAAGTTTATGCGGTAAACACCATAGCGTTTTATTACAAGGAAAATCCGATTATCGTCAAACGCGGCGTTCCCGCGAGGATTTATCTAATAAACATACTCGAGTTTGACGAGACAAACTCATTTCATGTCCATGCAAATTTTTTCAATGAATATAGAACGGGAACGTCTCTGACACCTGACACATTTACCGATACGGTTATTTTCGGGCAAGCAGAGCGCTCTATCCTTGAAATCGAGTTTCAATTTCCAGGCGTATATATGTTCCATGCTCACAAGACGGAATTTGCCGAATTGGGGTGGATGGGCCTGTTTAGCGTCGTAGACTAGGAGAAAACGATGAGAAAGGCTATTTCAGGCGTTGTGCCGGTGATGCTGCTGGCGATTCCAGTAGTAATTATTCTCGTGTCAAATAATCCAATCCCGTTTTCTCAGAGCGTAATCGTAGAGGATCGGCCGCCAATCGAGGAGCTAATAATTCAGAAGATACGGTTGGCGCCAAATCTTATAAAGCTTACCGTGGTCAACGACGGACCCGATCCGGTGGAGGTGCGCCAGCTGCTGGTAAACGGCGGCTATTGGGCATTTGATATAGCGCCAAAAGGACCGATTAGACGTCTCGAATCGGCAGCGATACACATCGAATATCCCTGGAATACGGGAGACGATCAGCACATCACTATAGTGACAAGCACGGGAGTGACTTTTGACGTGACCGTCCCCGCCGCTGTTGAGAGCCCTACATTTGACCTGCGGTACACCGGATTTTTGGCTTTTGTCGGATTTCTTATCGGCGTCGTTCCGGTGCTTATCGGGCTGCTGTGGTTTCCATTTATCCGTTCACTGAAAAGCTCTTGGCATGGGTTTTTCCTGGCTCTAACCGTCGGCCTTTTGGTTTTCTTGGGCGTTGATTCGATTCAAGAGGCCCTGGAGCTCGTTTCCGAATCGCCAAATTCTTTGAATGGTGTCGGCGTCCTGGTCCTGGGATTTTCATTTTCCTTTCTTGCACTCTTCTATGTAAGTAGAGGACGAAGCTCCGCGCGCGAGCAGAAGGATAATAAAACCAAACACCGGCTGATCGCGTTTTCGGCCGCGCTTGGGATCGGTATTCACAATCTAGGCGAAGGTCTTGCCGTTGGAAGCGCGTTTGCCTTGGGCAACATTTCCCTTGGTGCAACTCTTATCGTCGGTTTCATGATTCACAACGTAACAGAAGGGCTTCCGATAGTTACTCCGGTTGCGAAAGACAAGGCAAAGGCAACGTTTCTGGCTGGCCTCGGGCTCCTAGCGGGGGGTCCGGCGATAATAGGAACCTGGATTGGGGGTTACGCTTTTCTGCCGATTTTGGGTGTGCTATTCTTAGGGCTAGGCGCCGGCGCGATTTTCCAGGTAGCATTTGAAATCGCCGCATATCTGGCACGGGAGTCCATAAATCGTCTTTTCTCCTCGCACGCGGTTGCCGGCTATCTGGCTGGGCTTGTAGTGATGTATGCCACCGGGCTTATAATTGCTGGATAAAATGAGGAAGCACCGCAATCCGTAACCTTATTACTCGTATCCGCGTTTTCTGAGGGCATCATGCAGCAAAGAGTTGCCGTCGCACCGGTAGCAATGATTATTGGTTCCCGACGGCACGCCGCTTTCGGCGACAATCCCGGAAGCTTCGCCGACGGTATCAATATACCACGACGATTCCGGAGCGCGGTGGCCATACAATCTTGATCCGGGATTTGGGGACCATACAAAGGGAACTACGTTCGCTCCGATATCGGAAAGCACGCGTACCCCTTCCAAAAAAGTGTCTTTGGGCTCCAAACCCATGACGAATACGCCGTATACGTTGCCTGGTCCGAACACCGCTACGGCCGTCTTGATACTTTCAACAAACTCCCGATGAGAAGTCTCGGCCGACTTTCCCGGGCAAATAGCGCCATACAGGCTTTCATCCCAGATTTCCATGCTGTAGCCGATCGCTTGAATACCCGTGTCATAATATCTCTGAATCGCGTCACCTTTTGCCGGCGACGGCAGGATTGTGCCGGGAACACGGTCCAGTCCGGCCTGGCTCCGTATTGATGATAAAATCTTTGAAACGAGATCGACTTCCTTTTCGTTGCTAAAGCAGCCGCCTGTCAACAGAACGTGATTTACCGTACCCTCCCGCCAGGCAGCAGCGGCCACCTCTCCAATCGCGTCTATTTCTTTGCGCTTTAGTACAGAGTTATAGGTGTCTCTCGTTGCCACCAAATTACAGAAAAGACATTGGTTGTGATGGCCGAAATGCGAGCAGTAGTTTTGGTAGCAGAAAAAAAGGCAGTCCTCACCGCCGATCTGCCCAATTTTAACCATGTCGAGATTTTCACTAGTTCTTTTTTCATAGAAATCGGGCCTCTTTATCCATTTTACCGGACATAGCTCCTCTCCTGATCGGGACAAGACAAGTTTTCTGTCGGTTTTCTTTACGCGATATGGCGAGTCGGAGTTCAGTCTGTATTGTACAACGGTGCCGTCAGGAAGGCAGAAATCGTCTGGCAACGTCGCGCCGACATGATCCTCAAAATCCCATCCGAACAAACCGTGGTTCTGCTCTTTGTAGCTCGTTCCCAATCCACCGAGGCTTTGAGCATCTGCGTTGATTCCGTCAACGAGTAACTTGGCCTTGAGGCTGATATAATCAATCATGGCATTTCGTTTTCATCATACCACCAATTAGCTAAAACCGGAAGATGCTGCCGCACGGCGCCAAGCGGCAACGGTGGTTGCCAAGGTGTCGGTTGCCCAATGCTGATGCTTGGGATAGGTTGCCTTAGGAGACAACATGCAAGCAGAGAATACTCACGTGGCCGTCATTGGCGCCGGCATCGTGGGCCTGGCCATTGCTGAGCGTATTTCCAGGACCATCGGTGACGTTGTTGTTATCGAGCAGCATGAAAGCTTTGGCAGAGAGACTTCGTCTCGCAATAGCCAAGTTGTGCACGCCGGGTTGTATTATCCTGAGGATACCCTGAAGGCAAAGCTGTGTGTTAAAGGCAACAGAATGATGTACGAGTTTTGCGAGAAGGAGGCGATACCATTTCGCAAGACCGGTAAACTGGTTCCGGGAATTGACGCTGAGGAGGTCGAACGAGTTTTTGCTACGTTGTCTTGCGGCAAGGCAAATGGCGCAGAAGGTGTCCGTATGCTCACAAAAAAGGAGATTGATGAGCGCGCCCCCGATATATGCTGCACGGAGACGCTGTTCAGCCCGTCGAGTGGAATCATCGACGCTCACGTGGTAATGGCTACCCTCGAGCGTAAATCCCAAAACCGTGGAGCTATTTTTGCATACGCCTCAAGGGCGACCCATATGGAGTTTTCATCAGGAACCTGGAGAATATATCTTGCCGATTCATCCGGCGAGGAAGTCGAGCTACGGAGTAAAATCGTTATAAACAGCACCGGATTGCATGCGGATGCCGTCGCGGCTTCCGCCGGTGTCGATATTGAGCAGGCGGGCTACTGCCAAGAACCGTGCAAGGGCGAATATTTTCGCGTCGCAGACAGGGAACGCGGCCGGATGAAAACCCTGGTGTACCCGGCAGTAGTACCACGCATGAAGGGTACGGCGGCTGAAGGTGTTCACCTCGTCCTCGAGCTTGACGGGGGAATGAAGATTGGACCAAATAAAATAGACCGAATGGACGGGCTCGACGTGGACGAGTCCCATCTTATGCCTTTTTGGGAGCAGATGCACCGCTACTTGCCGTGGCTGAGACCTGAGGATTTGCGCCCGGATTCTGCAGGCGTTCGACCGATGCGCCGCGGGGGCGGAGGAAACAGTCAAGATTATATAATTATGGAAGAGTCGGCGAGAGGATTGCCCGGGCTGGTAAACCTCATAACAATGGAATCCCCCGCTCTTACTTCATCTTTAGCCATAGCGGATTATGTGGCCAGCCTCGTAGATTTATCATAAATAGACGCCCAAGAGGAATTTGCGTTTGCAGAACAAAGAGCAGAAACTAAAGGTATTGTTTCTGTGCACCGGGAACTCGTGCAGAAGCCAGATGGCTGAGGGGTGGACTCGTCACATCAAAGGTGATGCTATTGACCCCCGCTCCGCAGGTGTGGAAACCCATGGACTCAATCAACGCGCGGTAAAAGTCATGGCGGAAGCCGGCGTCGATATATCGAACCATAAATCGAAAAACGTCAGTGAGCTGATGAATATCGATTTTGACGCGGTCGTGACCGTCTGCGATCACGCGCGGGAGGCATGCCCGGTCTTCCCAAAAAAGACGAGGAAGCTGCACGCCGGTTTTGATGATCCGCCCCGACTTGCAGAACGGGTGCTAGGCGAGGATAACAAGCTTGATTGCTATAGAAAAGTGCGGGATGAAATTAAAGCATTCGTTTCCCAATTGCCCGATGCTCTGTACGGCCCTGGTGCAGCCCGTTAAACTAAATGGGTTGTTTCCTTCTCAACCTTCTAAAAACAACACCAGAGAGGTAAATCGCACCCCCAAAAACAATGGCCGCGTTGGTGCCGATCATCGCGCGAAACCCCGCTATCTGCGTCTGTATACCGCCCATTGAAGCGCCAAGAATAGATCCCAATCCGCTCGAGGCGCTATACAGTCCGGACACCTCGCCCCGTTTTGCCCGAGACCTTACCTCTGTTGCATAGGTCATCGCTGCGGCGGTAAACGCAGAATACGCCAATCCGCGTGTAAGTTGAATAAAGACCATCCACGGCATTCCTGGTATCAGCACGTAACCGGCAAATACCAATGTCCAAGCGAAAAATGCCAGTATAAGAGTTCGCAGCCTCCCGATTTTATCGGATAGCCAGCCCGCGAAAATCATAAGAGGGAACTCGGAGGTCGACGCCAGAGACCATAGCCTGCTCATTGCAGTTTGCGTATAGCTGAGCTCATTCACCATGTAATTCGCCCAGACCGCATATACCGCGCCGGTTACCAAAGACCACAGAAATGCGGAGACCATGAGAGGCGCCAGCGGTAGGGAGTCGTTCATCTTTTCAGCCCCGACCGCCGGATGGACCCGCCTACGGCCCCGCAGAAATACTTTGCGGGCGTCCGTTAAAATCAACCGCGCAATCAACACTCCGCGGCGGGGTTCTGTTGCAGCCCTACCAGTCCTTTCCTCTTTGATCCTAAGAGCAACGAAAAAGGCGACGAAATAGAACGCGGCCGACATGGCAAACGGGGCTCGGAGAGAAAATCGATCTGAGATGCTACCGGACAAAAATGCCATTATGCCGAATGCCAATGAGCCCAACCCTCTGAAGATACCCATGCGCATGCCGCGGGTACTCGAATGGCGCTCAAGCTCATCACCCATGAGGGCGAGGCTCGACGTGGCATACGCGGACAGGGCGGCGCCGCCGAAAATTCGCAACGGAAAGATAAAGCCGTAGCTTGGCACAGCGGCAACGAGGCTGTTTGTTATTGCCATGGTGAGCAGTCCGAAAAGTAGAATTCCCTTACGGCGACCCAAATGATCCGATGCCCGACCCCAAACATAGCTCGATGCTATTGCCGTCACGGCGGCAACGGTGCCGATCAGGCCGATGGCAGTGTAACCGGCGCCGAGAGATTCGAGGTAGAGCGAGCTGATCGGTCCCGTTAAACCACCCGATAAAAAGACTAGAAAGGATATGGTGGTCAAAAGAGCAAAGTTGGTCATAGTCATGATTAGGTGTTTTGCGGGCCTGTACGGAATGTTACTGGATTGGTCCGGATTCCATCTCAATGAGAAATTGGGTTTTGCCTAACTGCAGTTTTTCATCCGTTGAGTATTTTGTCTTAGCTAGGCTCCCGAATGTTGTCTCGAGAAATGATTCCGTATAGGCCAACTGTTGCTCTTGGCTCATCTCCGACCATCGTTTTTCTTTTTGAGTTTTTGTTTCCGCTTCCAGATCTGCTGCCTTTTCCTGAGCCAGACGGTACCACGATTCTACCGTCTGCCGTTTTGGAAAGTCGCCTGAAAACGTGCTTTTTGTGCGGCCGGTCCGCCGCTTATAAATCATCCAGATAATACTTGCTACAACCGCAATTACGATGATTTGCCATCTTTCCATGGGGTCCCCTAAGTTTCAGTGTTGCATCCGCAATGCCCAATGGTATAACGGTAAGCTATAGTTTAGCAATGAGCGCGTCGTGCACTGGTTCACCGCCGCGATCTCCCAACAGAGACTCAAGTTTTAAGATAATTTCCTCTGGGAAAATCCGGCTATGATGCTATATTTCTACTAATACTAGTTGTTGAAGGTCAAGCACACCGAATCCATGTATTTATATTCCGTTCTCAACCCGTGTTTCGGCAGACGTACTCGCCAATATTCGGCTTTGGCCGCGGTATTGCTTTGCATAGTGGGTACTTCCGGCTGTAAAAGTGAAAAAAAAGAACCGGTGCCTAAGGTAGAAGCAGGAGTTCTCGACATCTCGGAAACCGATTTATCCAAATCAGGACCAGTCTCGATGAATGGTGAGTGGGAGTTCTATTGGAAAACTTTTATCGAGCCGGGCGCTTTTTCAGAGCCGCCTAGTCCCGATGCTCTAGCGATAGTGCCGGGAATCTGGAATGACATAGCGATAGACGGAGAGAAGCTGCGAGGATCGGGACACGCAACCTATCGATGCGTAGTAAAGGTATCCACGTCCGGGGAGACTCTCGGTCTTAAAGTACTCGATCACGCCACAGCCTATGCGCTCTACGTTAACGGCAGCCTGATTGCCAAAAATGGTAGCCCGGGAATTACAAAAACTGCGAGCAAGCCGTTTTTCCGGCCTTTGATTGCGCCAATTGCTGCTTCGGTTTCAGAGCTGGAGATCGTGTTGCACATATCGAATTTTCACCATAAAAGCGGCGGTGCGTGGACCTCAATGCAGATTGGGCGGTATGCAGATTTGCTCAAGGCTGGAGACCGGCTGTTCTTTTTTGATGTCTTTTCCTTCGGCGGCATTTTAATAATGGCACTCTATCACATCGGTCTTTTCTTCATTCGGAGAAAATGGCCGGCGCCCCTCTTCTTTGGCATTTTTTGCCTGCTCATCGCTGTGAGGATACTGACAACAGGAGAGCGACACCTGCTGCAGTTTTTCCAAAACATAGATTGGGAACTGTTTTCAAATATCGAATACCTGACCTATTATTTATCCGTACCGATTTTTTTACTCTATTTGGGTGATTTGTTCCCGCTTGAAGTATCAAAAATTATTCGTACAGTATTTTGTATCTTGGGCGGCCTTTTTTCGCTTCTGGTCGTCGCCACGCCGGTTCGTATTGCCTCCCATAGCGTGCTGATATATCAGTTTATAACTATGGGGGGTGTAATATATTCCTTGGCTGCAATCATACTTGCCTCGCTCCGCAAACGTGAAGGAGCGCTGATAATTTTAGTAGGCTTTGTCGCATTGGCGGGTGTAGTGGTCAATGATATCCTCTATTCGCGACTTGTCATACAGTCACTCTATCTCATGTCCATTGGACTTTTTGCCTTTATTTTATCTCAGGCGATTCTTCTCACCCTTAAGTTCTCAAAGGCTTTTCACACCATAGAAGATCAACGAAGGGAGCTGCAGAACGCATACCACGAGCTTGAAAGTTACAGAAATAATCTGGAAGATTTGGTGCAGGAGCGCACCCGGGAGCTCGAATATTCACGCAGCAAAGCGGAGACCGCAAGCAAGGCAAAAAGCGAGTTTCTGGCAAATATGAGCCACGAGCTTCGCACGCCCATGAATCACATTATTGGGTTTACCCAGATACTCCTAGGCATGGAAAGGGAGACATTGAGCGAAACGCAACGGGAGTATCTGGATGATATTCTTGATAGCAGCAATCACCTTTTGCTGCTGATAAACGAGATCCTCGATCTGTCAAAAATTGAATCAGGCAAGACCGAGCTGCAGCTTGCAGAAGTCGATCTTCGTATGCTGGTTGATGAGAGCATAAACATGGTGCGGGAAAAGGCCAGGGAGAAGAATATAGAAATTAATATAACAGACTCCTCCGCATCCGTTGATATTGTTGCCGACCATCTCAAAATCAAACAGGTTTTTGTGAATCTTCTTTCCAATGCGGTAAAGTTCACTTACGACGGCGGTGAAATAAGCATCGACATTAAACAGAATAGAAGCACCTCCGGGGAAGATCAGCTGGAAATATCGTTTTCTGACACGGGCATGGGACTTTCTGAAGAAAACCTTGGCCGCATTTTTGAAGTGTTTGAACAGGTTGCAGCACCTCTCTCCGGGAAGCAGCCCGGCACCGGTCTGGGCTTGGCCCTTGCACGCAAGCTCGCCGAAATTCACGGTGGCGCTCTGACCGCCAAGAGTGGTGGAATTGACAAAGGGGCGACGTTTACCGTAGTTCTGCCTACGAGCAGACCGGCAAGAACCGTCAGCAGCGCCGATTGAGCAGCGGCGATTACTCCCGTCATCTGCTATCCGAATTTCTCCTTGCCCTCGTCGCCGTCCCGGATTTCCCGTCTTCAAGGACAATGCCTAAATCTGAGAGCTTCTCACGTATCATGTCCGCAGTATGCCAGTCTCTCCGCTCCCTCGCAGCATTTCGCACCTCGAGTATGAGTGAGACGAGTTTGTCTTTTTGCTCGCTAATCTTCCGGGTGGTCCCCTGAGAAGACTGTCCCGGCGACACGACCCCAAGCAACGACTCCCCGAAGATCCTAAAAAAAGTCCGCGCTTCGTCGAATAGCGCCGCCGAATGCTGCTCTTGCCTGCCTGAAAATGTAGTTCGTAAAAGTTTCGCCACATCAAACAAGACGGCGAGTGCCTGCGGCGTATTGAGATCATCATTCATGGCCTTGAGGAATCTGTGGACATATGGCTGAAAGAGATTTAGATCCGCAGGCAACAATTTAATATGGGACTCATCCGTCCTCATGTAAGTGTCTAAGATTGATTGCTCAAGCCTCGCGTACCCTCGCTCCGCCGCCTGCAAAGCGTGCTCTGAAAAATCCGTGTCTGAACGGTAGTGTGACGAGAGCAGAAAGAAGCGAAGGGCCATCGGATTGTGAGCATTGAGGACGTCCTTCAGTGTGGTGGAATTACCGAGGCTCTTACCCATTTTGGTGCCGTCGACTGTTACCATATTATTGAGAACCCAGTACCGGGCGTAGGGCATACCATAAGCCGCTTCACATTGAATCAGCTCGCTTTCATTGTGTGGGAAAATATTCTCGAGGCCCCCACCGTGGATGTCAAATGGCAATCCGAGATATTTTTTTGCCATTACCGTGCATTCGGCGTGCCATCCGGGGTAGCCCTCCCCCCACGGGCTGTTCCATCTCATGAGATGATCGGGCGCCGCGCCTCGCCATACAGCAAAATCTCTCGGGTCCTGTTTTCCTTCATCCACCTTCACCCGGGCTCCGCTGACGAGGTCGTCAATTTTTCTGCCTGAAAGTTTCCCGAAATCCGGCCACTTCTTCACCGAAAAATACACCGAGTTGCCGCTTTGATACGCATATCCGGCGTCAATCAATGTTTGGGCCAGTTCCAGCTGCTCGGGGATATGCCCGCTTGCCCGAGGAAAGATATGTGGCCTGAGAATATTTAAGGCATCCATGTCCTCAAAAAATGACCTGGTGTAGTATTCGACAACTTCCATCGGCTCTTTCATCTCAACCCTAGCCTGTTTCTCAATCTTATCTTCCCGCCTATCCCCTTCAGCGGTTAAATGGCCCACATCGGTAATGTTTTGGACGTATCTGACCCTGTAGCCAACATACCGTAGATATCGATTGAGAATGTCAAACGTGATATACGCTTTAGCGTGACCTATGTGGGCGTGATTGTATACCGTAGGACCGCAGACATACATGCCGACAAATTCATCATGCAGTGATTCGAAGCGCTCCTTCCTTCGTGAAAGGTAATTATACAGTTGTAAAGCCATTGTTAACTCCTCTTTGGATCCTGATCTTGGTGGTCGGAAGCTTGGGGATAGCGCAGCGCGTTTAGTCACGCCGTTTTGACCGGGTAGCCTTTTCATCCCCAAGCTTCCGACCAGTAGGCATAAAAAAACCCCCGAGCCGGGCTCGGGGGCGCGTAAATGCGTATACCTCGACCTTCTAGTCCGGCGTCTGTTTGTTCGGGGAAATACAGAAACAACAAGATCTATGATTTTTCATCGTTCGCATATTAGCAATTCATATTATGAGATTGGGACTTAGTCAAGCTCGTTACCCCCCCATCTGTAGGGAATGACAGAACAATTGAGAAATGGCTATGGAATCTCATCCGGTAAGGTGCTACGGTAGGGGCAATGACGACTCGAGAACGATTGTTTGTGTTGGCACGCGGAGAAGTCCCGGACCGAGGGATGTTTTGGCCGGAAGTCCCGTGGCCGGAAACCCGTACCCGCTGGATCGCGGAGGGCATGACCGATGATTATGATTTTGGATTTGATCCATGTAATAGTTCCATCGATTTAGAAATCGGCTATTGGCCGGCATGGGAAACAGGCGTGGTCAGGGATGAGGGAAATCACGTTCTCATGCGAGATCAATATGGCATTATACGCCGCTCTTCAAAGGCGGGCAGGCCAGATATCGCCCAGTACGTTACCTTTCCAGTCTCGGACCGAAAGAGCTGGGAAGAGCTACGGCCGCGGCTTGCCGCGGATGCCCCCGGACGCTTTGAACCAGGATGGAGTAAGCAGCTGGATCGCGTGTTTGAAGGACTTCCTCTTTCCTTTGGCCGTGGCCATCTATGTGGTTTTTTCTCTTTTCTCCGAGAGCTGTTTGGCGACGAAGAAGTTTATTATCTGCTTGCTGACGATCCCGACCTAGCTCGAGAAATTCTTGATTTTCAGGTCGCCCGTCTCAGCGGAATGCTCAAACATATAACCGCTGAGGTAAAGGTGGACCGGGTGGCTATTTGGGAGGATATGTGCTACAAAAACGGCCCTCTCATAAGTCCGGAAATGTTTAGGAAATTTATCCTCGAACCGTGCAGGCATTATATAGAAAACGCAAAAAGTATGGGTGTAGAAATATTCGATGTAGACTCCGACGGTAAAGTGGATAAACTTCTCCCCCTTTGGATCGAGGCGGGAGTCAATATGCATCATCCCTTTGAGGTCCAAGCGGGGATGGATGTAAACGAAGTATTATCTGTGAGCGGTTCCGGCATCTGTGTCTGCGGCGGCATTGATAAACGGGAACTTGCAAAGGGGCGTGAGGCAATAGACAGCGAGGTTGAACGGATACGCCCTGCGTTTGAGACCGGGCGATACATACCGTTCGCAGATCATTCGATACCCCCGGATGTCTCTTTTGATGACTATCAATACTACACCGAAAAGCGTGCGGAGCTCGTTGGAGCGATCTGATGACCGGAAATCCATGGACTAATGTATGATTTGGTACATCATTGTGGCTTTGTGCGGGGCGGGCAATTCTCCGTAATCCGCAGATGCTTCATAGCCCAGAATCGTCTCTAGAAGGAAAATCGTATGAACTTTGTCATCATAATGACGGACACACAGCGCAAGGATATGGTGGGTGCGTACGGCGTCTCTGAAGTAGACACGCCGTCACTGGACAGGCTCGCATCTGAGGGTATCCGCTTTGAAAGGGCGTACACCGCCTGCCCCCTATGCACACCCGCCCGGGGCGCCCTATTCACCGGACTGCACCCACAGGTCAACGGCGCGATCTGCAACAACGTTTCTCCGCACAAAGATATCGCCGTCATGGGGACAATCTTCAGTCATTACGGCTACCGTTCCGTTTATACCGGCAAATGGCACCTAGACGGCAGCAACTATCTTGGAGACGGTACCCCTGATGGAGGATTTGATCCAGAATGGTGGTACGACAAAAAGAACTTTCTCATGGAGCGACGCCGGGAGGGTGCCCCACGGGGCGGATCCCTCCAGACGGCCGCTGACCTGCGAGCCGCAGGAATAACTTTGACTTCACTGCAAGGCCACCGTGTCGCCAGCAGGGCGGTCGATTTCCTAGAAAACGTTCAGGAAGGCGAGGATTTCATACTCGTCGTTTCTTTTGATGAGCCCCACGGTCCGTTTCTCGCTCCGCCTGCGTATTGGGAGATGTTTGACGCCTCCCCCCTTTCGGAGCCGCCCAATTACAACGCACCTGTGGACGATAAACCGGAGCTCCACCGCGTACAACGACGGGAGAACGGGGAAATCCCTTGGCGCGAATATTCAGCTACCGCCGGAGTCTGCAAATATTTCGGGTGCAACTCCTACATAGATCGTGAGATCGGGCGGGTCCTCGATGCCGTCGACGCCAGGCACAGGGACGACACGACGGTACTATACACATCGGACCACGGCGATCAGCTCCGGGCCCACGGTTTGCTTTCAAAAGGTCCGATGATGTACGAAGAAACGTGCAACATACCATTTATTGTTCGTTATCCGGGCGGCCCTGAGGGCGTGGTGAGTAATGCTCTCGTAAGCCACGTGGACCTCATCCCAACGATGCTCGATACCCTTGGCATTGCCGCGCCCGAGATGCTTCCGGGCGTGAGCATCCTGCCGATCCTGGCAGGCGACCTCGATGCCCGTCCGCGCAGCCACGCGATGGTCAGTTTTCATCGTTTTGCAATCAACGGTGATGCCGTAGGCGGTTTCTATCCGGTCCGTTGCATTACTGACGGGAAGCTTAAGCTCGTTATTAATTTACTCGAGACCGACGAGCTCTATGATCTCGAGTTAGATCCTTACGAAATGCGGAATAGAATAGCCGATTCAGAATACCAGGCAAGACGAGATGCGCTCCACGACGAGCTGATGGACCGCATGGATCGTATGCGGGATCCTTTCCGCGGACCGGTGTGGGGTATCCGCGAATGGCGACAGGCGCGCAAAAAGTCCTACCGGCCGCAAAATGGCGTCGGCCGCGACAAGCCCCAAGGATTTCCGTTCCAACCGCAGATTATGCCGCAGTCTGAAACCTCAATACGAAAGTAAGGATGAGGGGGACATTGAGCGACAAGCATCAGCTCACGAAAATTAGGTTCGATGCGTCGCCTTACGGTCATTTATTAGATACAACGCCGCCATGCATCAAATCATTGACCTCATAAACAGGGGTAACCAGCGGGGCGGGAGGATGCTCTCAGTTATCGATCTTATTGAAGCGGGGACGCTGAGCGTTCAGCAAGCCGCGTGGCTTGCGGTACGGATTTTCGACGGTGCGTCGTTTCTCGTTGGCGCACGCCCCGGCGGGGCCGGGAAGACTACTGTTATGGGTGCGCTGCTAGGACTGCTACCGGATAAGACGTCGGCACATCTGGCCAAGCCTGGCACCGGATGGCGCGAGAGCCGGACGGGTGATTGCATAGTAGCGTATGAAGTCAGCGCGGGGAGCTACGAAGCATATATATGGGGCGGTGATTTGCGTTTATTTTGCCGATGTGGGCGGTCCGGACGTCGTATCGTAAGTAACCTTCATGCAGACACCATCGAGGAAGCCGAAGACCAAATTGTGAAGGAAAATGGCGTTGAACGGAGAGATTTTTTGTCATTCGACATATTTCTCCCAATCCGGGTCCGGAGCAGGCTCAAAAGAATTGAACGCCGGGTAGATTCGATTTATGTTGTCGAAGATGAAAGGTGGCTGATGGCGACGCCCGATGCCGGTCCACGGGAACAGAAGTGTCAAGGGTTTTTCGAGAGCTGTTTGCTGGAAGGCGTAAAGAGGATTGAAGAAGTCAGGGAGCGCTGGGTCCGTTTGGCAACGGATTTGTAGCAGCTTTTCTTTTTTCTGATACCAACGTTTATCCGGCCGCAAATACACGTGAAAAATTGGCAAATGCACATCGTTTCAAGAATGTATCAAAGCACGCGAATGAAACGATACTATACTTTGACTGGTTGAAGTTTTTATCTGAGACGGACGGTGGCCCTGGACCGTTTGAAAGCTGTTATATATGGGACTTGTCGATCGCCTTTACCCATCGACAGCCGCATGCAGATCGCCAACCACCCGTTGGATTTATCAACAGATCCTTTATTGTATTTGGATTGCGTCGATGTGATAATAATCATAGTTATGTAGCTGGAGGGTGGACCGATGAATGTTCAGGATCTTGGCGAGAATATCAGAATGCTCCGGATTGGTAGAGGAATTACTCAGCAACATATTGCTTCCGCAATCGGAGTCACCTCGCAGGCTGTCTCAAAGTGGGAGCGCGGGGAAAATGCCCCTGATTTATTTCTTATGCCTGCGCTGGCTGCTCTATTTAATACCACGGCGGATACGCTTCTTGGGTATGAGCGTCGCACCATACGATCGGTTGAGGGCACAATTCTCTTTTCCGCGCTTAGCGGCTATACATCGACTAGCGAGGGAGTGCCGCCCGAGCAGCAGCAATCGCGGCGCAATCCATTGCGAATCAACCGATGGGTATCGGTCTAGTTTCGGGATCATTCTTTATGGGTCCAATCGGCCATCCCGACTTTGCCCGGTTGGATGTGATTGGAGATACGGTAAATCTGGCCGTAAGGGTGCAGTCCTGGGCGGGATCTAATACGGGCAGCGGAATCGCCGCTACTGAAGAGACTGTCTCATTGTGGACGGACGCTGTCAAAATAGGAGTGCCATGTAACGTGGAAATCAAAGGTAAAAGCACCTCGGTGAAGCTCTGTGAGGTTGGCCGGACGTAAAATCTGATCGGCACTCCGGTCTATAGATAGAGGTATACATCTCGGTAGGATGGCTATTTGGGGAGTAATATGATTGATGAGAATGATCTGAGCCAGGAGCGGACACATATCTACGGCGAGCGCTGCAAGAAAGCTGCAGCCAGGCTCCAGAAGAGGAATATTCACGCCGTCTACGCTTCAACCAGGGAAGAGGCGTTAGCCGAGGTTATCGCCATGATCCCGGAAGACACAAAGGTTGTGAAGGGAGATTCGATGAGTGTTGACCAGGTGGGAGTCATGGATGAATTAAAGAGGAGAAATCGGAACGAGGTGATCGATCCCTTTGACCGTGACCCGGACGGCAGGACAGTCCTGCAGGGCGAGGAGAGGCGTAGAGCGCAGAAGCAAGCGTTCTTGGCCGATATCTTCATAACCGGCGCCAACGCCGTCACCCTTGACGGCAAAATAGTAAGCACTGATGCCGTGGGGAACAGGGTAGCGCCGGTCATATTCGGACCCGAAAAGGTCATTCTTGTGATAGGGGCTAACAAAATAGTAAAAGACCTTGAAAGCGCCACAAGACGGGTACACGAAGTTGCCGCGCCGATCAACGCCAAGAGACATGCCCTGAAACATCACTTGCCTGAGTTCGGTCAGTTGCCCTGCGTGATTACCGGCAGCTGTACGGATTGCAATCAAGATTGGCGTATCTGCCGGTTCACGGTCATTATCGAAGGCTCCATGTTCCCGCAAAAGGGCAGGATAAACGTGGTGCTGGTAGGCGAGGAGTTAGGGATCTGAACGTGGGAATCCGCCATATTCGGCAGGGCTTCTGTTAAAACTCCGCGAAGTTTACAGGGCGGGGACTGGGGATGGCGGTAGTTCTTGGAATAGTTCGAGCCCATCACGGCGCCATACAGGTTTACAGCCGGATCGGCGAAGGAACTAAATTCAGCGTTTGGCTGCCTGTTTCACACTATTCAGCCAAAGTGTCGGAGCCGGAGCCGGAATCACCCGCTGTTGAAGGTGAAGGTCTGATTTTGGTGGTGGATGACGAACCGGATATCACGCGCGTACTAAAAAGGGGTCTCGAGTACCGGGGGTTTTCGGTAGTTGTTGCCCACGACGGTATTGAAGGTTTGAATATTTACGAGCGGCTCAACGGTGAGATTGTAGCCGTGATAGCCGACAACCTGATGCCGGGTTTTAGTGGAGAGCAGCTTGCGGAAGCAATTCGGCTTGACAATGATTCGGTTCCGATATATCTCATCAGCGGGTATTCAGAAGCTGAGCTACAAAATCGCTTAAAAGACAAAGGGATTACCGCATTTCTGCCAAAGCCGATTAGCATGGAAAAGTTGGCAACTGCCCTGAGCAGACATCTGCCAATAAGCCACAGAAAATAATGCCTGTTTACCAGCTTGGGAAGTAATGCAATTCGCCATAAACCGGACCTATCTTTTCTCGTTTGTCCTCAAAAAGTTTCACCCGTTCGGGCATGTTGCGGATCGGTCCCCATGCGGCATCATTCTCCCATGCGTCAATGCAGAATAACGGGGGATTCCGCCAGTATTCCAGTGCCTTTTTTAGCGCATCAAGAGCTTCTTCCTTTTTGCCGGATTCCGCGGCAATTCGAGAATCCAGGTACGTCCCAAACATACCATAGTCATCAACTGCATCGATTCCACCGCTCTCAAACTGATCACGAAGGTCCCTCGGTGTTGGTTCACCGCGAGCCGCAATGATTTGTATCAACATAGGAGCATACCATCGATATCCTTCCAAGCTTCAGACCTCAGTAAATATGGGGGGTTTTAACGAAACAACTCCCAAGTTGAATGCTCTGTTTTTTGGCTAAACGCAGATTGAGGCGACTGGCTGTTACGAACTCCCCTTTTCTTCTTTTCCAAACAAATCGCTCTGATCCTCCAATAGACGTATGCGAATCGGTAGATATCTGTCGGCGAAGTATCGGTTGATCCGCTCGCTCATTCGCTCAAGAAACTCCGAGACCAGCCGTCTGACCCTAGGCTGGAATTCGATGGCGGGTATCAGCTGACAATCTATTATTCCTTCCTGCTTTTGAATTATCCCCATGGATCGGGTTAGTTCTCTCAGGATCACATGGTCGTCGCGATAATTGTTGTACATCGGTCGAAAGATCTCCATCAGGCAATAGAAGATATTCCTGCTACTCAGACGAATGGCATCCATATAGGCTTTCCCCCGCATCTCTAATCGTAGGTATTGCTCCTCAATCAGAGCCTGCAGGCGAGACTCTTCAGTTACCGTTTCCAGTATACGCTTCTCAAGTTCTTCGACTTCCCTCGTCTTTTCGCTGATTTCAGCTTCCAGTTCTTTACCTTTTTTCCTGCTCGCTTCCTCTTCCTTTCGCAGCCTGGACAGCAGTGTTTCAAGCCTTTTCCCACACTGCTTGCTCTTCGCTTTCAGTTCCTTATATGCACCATGATTTTCCTCGTCGGTTGCCGACCCGTGGTATATCTCCAGCTGCCGTTCACTATCGCGGTATTCCTGTTGTACTGATTCTCGTTTCCTTTCTCCCTGCTCACGCTTTTTCTTCATCTGTTTTTCATGGTTCTTCTGTTTTAAAAGCAAACGGCTTATCGCTGTCTCCAGCTTCCGTTTCTCCTGCAGCAACGCCCGGTACTCACGGCTACGCACCTGACGGTCCTTCAAGTCCCCTTCCAGGCTGCTGTAGCTGTGCTGCCCTCGGGTGGTTAGCTCATTGATACCATAATGGTGGATCAGGTAGGAGAAATCGTTTTCCTGTATCCACCGGTTGAACATCGCCTTAATAATCTCTATCGCCTCCTGTTGCCGATCGCTAGCAATTATTGCCACCTCGATCTCATTTCCATTTGGATTTCGGGCACGTACCACCAGACGTCTGAATCGTGCGTCACGTTCCCATTGACTCTCCTGCCACAGAAACTCATACATCAACAGATCTTCCCGATGGTTTCGTTCACGGTAGCAAATGAAGGTTTCGCATACTTCGCTGCTGTTCCATCCATCCCGATCATAGCCTTTCTCCCAGGTGATGATATGGTCTTCCATATCGACTATCCGCTGGAGTACCGAAAGTGAATAGATCCCTCGATCGACTATCCAGGTCAACGAACGACTGCTATCAACCATAATCCGACGAAATGCCGCTGTACATAGGAAAAATCGCTCCCGAAGGTCGTAGTAGCTGTCAAAATGCTGCACGAAGCACGGCCATCCATGAAGCGTATGAATGAAATCCAGATTCATGATCTTGCTCACCCGACCTTTGCCTCCACACCAACCTTTGAGAGTTTTCAGCTCACCGGTATATTCTTTGGCGTGTGGGTCATAATAAAAGATCCTGTGCTTCCCTATATCCAGTAACCGGCTGTTGCGCTTCAACAGCTCCGCGGTCGTGTGCTCGCCACAGTTGCGCTTGAGCAACCCACGCTGATGATTCAACGCTCTCACCGTTGGTCCTATCAGCACTTTCAACGATGAAAACGAGAGCATTTTGCTCTGCTCGTGGTTTACTGCTCCCAATAATACTTGTGCATACCATTGCCGGATGATGTTTCGATTCTCCCTCACATCGCCGACAACCCGGTCCATCCAGGGGCTGAACAACAGCACTCCTGCATGATGGACAAGCCGTGGCCTCTTCGATACCGGGGTACCGCTGTAGGGCATATCTCCTTTCCAGAGCGAATAGTTGGGAGTAGCAGCCGATGAATCGTTTTCGATTGGTCTCTGGGCCGTTTCAAAGGTTGCTAACTGACCATTATGCAGACAATTGCTCACCCCTCGTTCTCCGGGGCCGATCGGCTCTCCTTCGGTATCGCAACTATTCGCTCTTTCACCACTCCCGGATTCTCCGGTTTTCTCATCATCTTCCCGCATCTCATCTTCTCGACTATGTATATGCTCAGCTTCCAGATTCTGCGTTTCCTGTCCTACGTTCAGCTTTTCGCGCTCCGCTGAAAATATCCACCGTAATCTCTCGGCTGATACTTCTTTCTTGAAGTATTTCTTTACTTCTTCCTGGATCTTCTTGCTGTAGTTCCGACAGCTTCCGTACAGCTCATGAAAGCGATCGCGGATGTAGAACTCGATTTCAGGAGTGACTTTCCGCTCAGCTCCCTGCCCGCAAAAGGCCCGATTGATCCGATCTACATCTCCGCTGAGCAACGCCAGACCCCATCGGCGCAATGTTGTATGGGCTACCCCAAAGCAGATAACTAGACTCACTACTTTCACCCCGGCATTGTATAGACGTGCCAGCAGCATTTTGAAAGCGATGTGATCTCTTTCACGCGGGACTCGTTCTAGCAGAGCCATACCCAAAAACACTAAAAGCTCTGCTGGATTTTGGGGATTAATGTATAGGAGAAAATCAGGTGAACCCTTGACAGGTACCAAAAGCGGTTGTAGCGTATCGATAGTATTTGCCTCCTGCTAGGAGAAAATGTGGTGTTTTCTATATCTTAGCTGGAGGTTTTTTTTTGCTCAATTGCCACAGAGAACGCGTTTTTTCAGAGCATTCAACTTGGGAGTAAAATACGTAGTTACTGAGGTCTGAAGGTTATTAAGACGTAGCACCTTTAAACGCCTTTAACTGAAAAGTTACTGAAACGCTTGGTCCAGGTAATTCTCCAGATTCAAATTAAGATCACGTTCACCCCCAACAGGAGGAGTGGACGCGCGACAGGCGTTTTCTGGGTCCTTCCCATATATGAGGCACACCCCGGGGAAGGCGCGGAAATGACGGCATTATCCGTATTACGG
>NZCE01000017.1 GCA_002688185.1 Spirochaetales bacterium | reverse complement strand
TACGCAGTGCGATGTGCAAATGGGTAAGGTTTAGAAATCATGCCCTTTTATTTGGGCCCACCACCGTCAAAACCGCACTGGAGACCACCGACAATGACGCTTCACGGCTGCCAAGCGGCAAGCCCCGCATTCAACATACAACGGTAAACAAATTTTTGGATCCCGATACCGGAGCCTATCTAGCCCTATTCTCGATCCAAGATGTGACCAGTCTGACCGTCGCGTTGGACACAAATAGACAGGCGTTGCGCAGAGTAGAGGCAGAGATCGAAGAGAGAAAACGGGCGGAGGAGGCCCTCGAAAAAACGGTCAGCGAGCTAAGAGCGGCCAGCCAAGAAGTTGAGGCTTTGCGGGGGATATTTCCCATCTGTGCGTCATGTAAAAAGATACGTGACGACCAGGGGTACTGGACGCAGCTGGAGAGCTACTTCCATAAGCACTCAATTGCTGAGTTTTCACACGGGATCTGTCCCGACTGTCTTGAAAAGCTCTATCCGCAGTATACAGATCAGGACGAAGCCAAAGCAAAAACGTAATATCGACCCCCCATCGCCGCGGCGTATACGAGAGAGCTATGTGCCGTCCCGGATGACTCTTTCAACTATCATTGTTCTCATCTCGTCGGACAGGCTCGAAAAATAGGCACTGAATCCGGTTACGCGTACAATTAAATCGGGATATCCGGACGGATCATCATAAGCTTTTAAGATTTTATCCGCGTCCATCACATTGAGATTTATCTGTGTTCCACCGAGGGCAAAATGAGTTCTAATCACAGCCGACATAGTGTCCACACCACCTTTCTCAGCGGCGAGGCCGGGATCAACATCCAACTGTAACGGCGCCGCCTGACCGTAGCCCGGCTGGACCGATGCCACAGCCTTTGCCACCGCGGTGGAGGCCCCATTTCCGTTGATACCCGGGGACGGATTTGAGCCGTGATTTATCGGATCTCCGGAGAGGCGCCCGTCCGGGGTTGCACCCATGGTACTTCCGAGTTTTGCCGCAAGGGCCCATGAAAAAAGCCCGGGGATCACGTTGTAGCCGTCGGGTGTTGGCTTTTCTCTCACTATCTCTGAAAAAAGTCGTGAGATCCGGACGGCAAAGTCATCGGCATCGGTTCCGCCGGTTCCATACCGAGGCACGCTTTTCATCGTTAGCCGTATTTTCTCCCCTGAATCACCATCCCAATTCGATTTGATGCATGCCCAAATATCGGACCATTGCACACGCTTTTCCCGTTCAACTCTCTGTGTTAGGGCGGCAAAGGAATCCGCGGCAACGGCGATGCCGGCACCGTCTATCCCGATATTATAAAGGTCAACTCCGCCGTCGGTAACATCCCTTCCCCTTTCAATAGGTCCCTGGCAGAGAAGGGCCATCACCAACTCAGGAAATACCTTGTGCATATGCTCCATATGGAAGTCGATGGCGCTTTTAATGGAATCTATTCCAATCCTGAGATGTCTCTCAAAATATCGCCATAGCAAGCCGATTGAATGCTGCTTTTCGTTTTCCATAAAATCTTGGAATGACACCTCAAAAATCCTTGCTATGTTAATTTTTATTATGTCATTCATAGTGTACTCGCGGCCGGGAACCGCCGACCAATGGCAGCCCGAGTAGATTCGACTATATCCAAGCTCAATGGAATGGCCGGCACGTTCAAATCCCGCGGCGGTATTGTCAATTCCGAGGAACTTTGGAATGCCGTTCTTATTTTCAAACTGCATTTCCACGCTTTTCTCTAGTAGCAGCGGATCAACCCCTTCGCCGACGCAGACCCCTATATTTGCAGGAATTTTCAAGCGGTCTATGGCATCCAAAACCAGAAAGCTCACGGCATTGGTGTTGTCACCGCCTGCGTGGTTATATCCGCCGAGTTGTATGTAGCCGGTATCCCTAGCCAACAGGCAGGCGATATGAAAGCTCGCCTCCTCGTCCGATAAAATGCCGTCTTTGATATCTCGCTCATAATACGGCAAAAGCAATTGATCCAGAGCACCCAAGGAGCCGCTCCCGTTAAACATCCTTGAGAGCATCTGATACCACAAGATCCACTGGCATGCCTCTCTAAAAGTGCCGGGAGGCTCAGTCACCATCTTCCTGTTGATGGCGGCGATTTCAGCCAAGTTTTCCGACAACGCAACATCGGTTTCTGATGCCGATAGCTCCAGTGCGACACAGGCGTGTCGTGAAATCCAGTTCTGCGTTCCCAATACGATATGCGTGAGCCCCGCGTAAAACTCGGCGAACTTCCCAACATGAATGCGTTCGTATTTATTGATTTTGTCCAGTATGCCTGACCAACCCAGCTCAAGCCCTATGCTAAGATCCTGGCAGAAATGCTGGACGCCGCCGATCCCCATCTTGAGCTGATACCGTTCCTCGCTATCGGCAAATCGGCCGGTATCTATGTCTGGATTCCAATGAGGCTTCCGGTAGGAAAAAAAATTGCACATGTAGGCGCCGGCCAAGGAGCTGATAGGGTCAACGTATACCGGGTGCATTTCGAGCAACTTGCGATAATTCCGTCCGACAATTTCAGCACCAAAAAATCCGCCGCTTGGATGATTCGTTTCAACCTCATAGCCTTTGAGCAGCACGTCGGTAATGGGTTCTCCCGACGGACCAACAAGGTTACGGATTTCACGTCTGTCTTCAGGAGGCAGAATAATAGCCCAATCATCGTAGTCCATTGCCCCGATTATCCGCTGTTTTTCTTCTGTCTGCTTGAGCTTTGTCGCCTTTAGCCAACAAATCCGTTCTGCATAAGTCAGCTCTTTAATAGCTGCCTGCATGTGTCCCGCCTCCGTTCAGTCAAGAGCCGCTATTTCTTCTCACTATATGTTCCGCCGCCAAAAATCGCCCTGACTTCAGCGGCAGTTTTGGCGTTTTTCAAAGCACCCATTCGCTCTTCTTCCTCCGCCACGAGTTTTTTGGCGTTTGCGAGCACTGGCTCGAGCTTGTCTGATGGGAACTTCACGGCACCATTTTCGTCCATATGAATAATTTCGCCTGGAGAAACGTCCATGCCGCCAACGGAAACCGGGACGTTTATCGCCTGAATAGCCATTGAGCCGTGTCCCGCAGTGATACCGCTCAATAAATACTGGAATCCCATGGGTCTGATTTCGTTGAGATCTCTTGACGGCCCGTTTGAAACAGCCCCGGCACAGCCGACGGCCTTCATAGCCGTAGTCATATTTCCACCGGAAAGCCCCACTTTACCGGCGAGCTCAGCCGGAAACTTCTGTTGGAAGACAAAGATGGTGGGCTTTGATGATTCATCCAACGCATCGATGGCATCCATAAAGCTCAAGCGCGAGAAATTTGGATCCGGGAGGCTGTAAACTGTCGTAACCGCAAAACCAACCACCGGCTTCATCTCAGGATACATGCATTTTATCGTCTGATCCGTATACCAATTTTCAGTCCATGGGTTATATAATCCAAGACAGAGAGGATGCTCCGGATATGTCGCCACAACGTTTGTAATAGTGGGTGTGTCAAAGTTTCGAAGCTCATCTAGCATTGCTCTGATGTCTGACATAGAAAGTTCTCCCTTTCTTTTCTTTAAAGAATGTCGATCATTATACGCCGCTGGCGACAAAACTTCCAGGAGACCGCCCACTCTAAACCCGCAGCAGCCGGTACAAATATCAGGCGTTTTGATACACGGATCGGCAGGGCTCTGTTACTTTAGCTCGATGATTTCCGTGGCTACGCTCTCCACAAAATATCTATCGTGCTCGACATAGACCAGAGTCGGCTTGTGTAGGAGCAGACTTTCCTCGAGTTGCTCCCTCGTTTGCACGTCCAGGTAATTTAGCGGCTCATCCCAGAGGACTACGTGGGCCGGTTCGCACAAGGTCCTGCAGAGGTCGACCTTTTTGAGCTCACCCTCACTGTACGTCTCCAAAGGCCGTTCAAAGATAGCACCGGTAATTCCGAGCTCGCCCATGATGGTACGAAAACGGGTAACGTCGATGTCGACGGCCTCGAGTAGGGAAGAGAGTTGCCCGGTTTTCCACGAGGGTATCTGGTGTGACCTGGCCACGGTGAGATACGCCGGAATATAAATGGTTCCTGAGGTAACAGAAATAGGGCCTGCGACCGGTTTTGGATTCGGAGCGTGAGCTGCTTCTATGGCATTCAATAGACTCGTTTTTCCGCATCCGTTGGAGCCCAGGATGGCGACCCTGTCACCTCGATGCACGTCAATTGATAGGTTCTCGACCAAAGTAGTGTCGCCCAATGAAATCGCAAGGTTTTTTGTAACCAATGGAACTTCTGGTGTGCCGTTCCTCACTTCCAGGTGCAGGCGATATTCGGTCTCCCTGTCTTTAAAGAGCTGCCGCTTTTGTGCAACTCTCTCCTCGACTCTACGGCGCAACGAGATGGCGCGTTTCATGAGCTTTGCCGACATATGGCCGATGTGTCCCTTATCCGCGGCCCCGATCTTTTCCCGTTCTTTGCGGTCCGCCCACACGCGTCGTTTCTGGTACGCACGTTGGATCTGGGAAATCTCCTTCGCCAGTTTGGCGTTCGTGGCCTGCTCAAAGTCCTGCTGAAGCTGCCAGTTATAGCGCCAGGACGAATAATCGCCGTTGGACACGGTCACGCCTGATTTCCCAATAGAAACAATATGATCCACGCAGAGATCGAGGAAATACCGGTCATGAGAGACCAGGATAAACCCCTGCTTTTGCGCCAAATACTGACCGAGGATGTCTCTCCCGCGTATATCCAGGTGATTTGTAGGCTCATCAATCAGCGCAAACGCGTCCTGCCTCAAGAACAGAGCGGCGATAAGCGAGCGAGTCTGTTCCCCGCCGCTCAGCGACTCAAAGGGGCGCTTGAGAAGCGGTGCGGACAGATCGAGTCTTGAGAACTCCCGCTCGATAAGCCCATCGATGAGATAGCCACCCATGGATTGATAACGTTCTTGAATATCAGCATAGGCGTGGAGACTCTCCTCGCTGCCGTCGGCCAAGAGCCGCTCCATCTGAGTCTCCCAATCTTCGAACGGAGCAACGCTCTCCCGAATAACTTTGATGGTCTCTCGCCGTGGCTCGGGGGGCTGATATGGAAAATAGTAGGTGTCCACCGGCGTCGATACACGACCAATTGAAGGCTGAGAGATTCCGCAGATTAATTTAAGCAGCGTTGATTTCCCTCGACCGTTCCTCCCGATCAGCCCCGTTTTCCACCCGGTGTCTATGCTGAGGGAAAGGTCATGAAACAGAGAATCATCGGTCCCATAATGAAAGCTCACGGAATCGAGACTGATGAGCGCCATGTTGCCACTCCTTGTCGCTACCGCGCCGGTTTTCTTTCTACCACAGAAAGGTTTCGGTCGAAAAGTCTGGATTGAACCCGCGGGCGTGATTCCAGCTTTTCGGATCATTACCTGATTCTTGGACAAAACAGCATTGTGATATATATTTATTTCAGTCGTGTAGCCCAACCACAGGGCTGCGTCAAAGTCACCTAAAAGCCCTATCTTGAAAAGAATTGCCGGCCGCTAGGGACGCTCTCTCGATTACATGCTATACAAAGAATATGGAACCCCACCGTAGGTTTGAAACGCTATGCGTGCGTCCGATTTCACATGATGAGGTGGCGGGGTGGGTCGAGCTCCTGCGCAATCATCACTACTTGGGTTTTCGTGGAATAGCAGGCAGATCGATGCGTTACGTTGCGACGCTGGAGAGCGAATGGGTGGCGCTTATTGGCTGGGGTTCGGCGGTATTGAAATGCACAGCTCGCGATGAGTATGTCGGGTGGAAGGAAGAAACGAAAATGAAGCGACTGTACTTAGTCGCCAATAACGTGCGGTTTTTGGTTTTACCGGATAAGTCGATTAAGAATCTGGCGAGCAAAGTGCTGTCGATGAATCTCAAGCGGATTTCAGATGACTTTCAAAACGTCTATGGACATCCGCTATATCTTGCCGAATCGTTTGTGGACGTATCACGGTACCGTGGAAGCTGCTATCGAGCATCGAATTGGCAATACGTAGGATTGACAAGTGGTTGGTCACGGAACAACAACAGCTACTACTACAACGGCCAGCCGAAGGCGGTATATGTGTACCCGCTATGCAAGGAGGCAAGGCAGAGACTGAAGGCGGACTTTATTCCCCACGATTTTAGATGTGTTGAGAGGGAGGGCAACATGAAGAAATTGAAGGAGTTTCCGGTAGAAGGGCTGATGGAAGAAATTCAGGAGGTCAGAGATCCACGCAAGGCGCGAGGGATTCGCCATGCTTCGGCGGTAGTGTTAGGCATTGCGGTGTGCGCGGTTATCTGTGGTGCGCGCAGCTACCGCGCAATTGGCGACTGGGCGAAGGCATTGCGGATAAGGGATTTGAGAAGATTTGGAAGCCGAAGAAATAAAGCGCCCAGCGAACCGACGATCCGGCGGATGTTGCAGGCCGTAGATGCCGAGGAGTTCGATGCGCGAATCGGTAAATGGCTTGTAAGTAAGCAAATACTCCCTGGAACGGCACTTGCTATGGATGGAAAGACGCTACGCGGCAGCAATGATGGTGAACAATTGCCGGTGCATCTGCTTTCTGCGGTGATACATAAAGAGGGAATTGTGGTAGCGCAACAGAGAGTTGATGAGAAAACCAATGAGATCACACAGGTTGAGCCCCTTTTTGATAAATTGAATATTGAACACACGGTAGTGACTGCAGATGCCCTTCTGACTCAAAGAAAGATTGCCGAATATCTGGTCACAGAGAAAGACTCTGATTATGTGTTTACCGTAAAGGGTAATCAACCGACCCTTCGTGATGACATTCATGACCTTGAGTTTAAAAAAAACCCCACGATTACACGGAGTTCAACAAAGAACACGGAAGGATAGAGCACAGAGCAATTTGGGTAAGTGATGCGCTAAAAGGATATGTAGATTTCCCACATGCCGAACAATTCTTCATGATTGAACGCAACACTGAATGCTCTAACGGTAAAAAACGCCATGAAATAGTATATGGCATTTCCAGCCTCACTGCTGAAGAAGCATCTGCACAACGACTGCTGGAATTGAATCGTGGCCACTGGGAAATCATATCCCGACTTTTTTTTTATCCCGCCATTCAGGGAAAAACGCCACTCCGCGGCTAGAATCGGCAAAAAATGGCGGGATAAAATTGGGAACCATTCAGCTTCATACTATGACAACCATTAAGGAGGAAGTCATATGAATGAAGCTTTTGATCAAGCAGTTCA
>NZCE01000016.1 GCA_002688185.1 Spirochaetales bacterium | reverse complement strand
CATCATACAGATACTCAGCCGGTGTGGCATCCGCCGTGTCCGCCGCATCCTGGGTGGGCGCGGTATCTGCATCTTCGGTAGAGACCGGCGCGTCATCAAAATCGTCCTCGACGACTTCACCGATCCCGGCTTCTTCCCGCAAATCCGCGACAACGGAGTCCGATTGAGAATTAACGACCATTCTTCTCTCTCCCTCTGCGGTGTAGAAAAAGTCCGGGAGAAATGAAAGTGGTTGGAGCGGGGCAATATCAAGGCGAAATGAGCTTTTGCGGAGAGTCTCCCTCGTCCAGCCTGACAGGCTTTGGACGGTACCCAAGACATTGGAGCTTGACCGTATTATCACTACCAGCTCATCGCAGAGCCCGCGAGTCTCGTGGCCTGCGACCCGCAAACCGAACATATGGTCGGCAAGGGCAAAAAGCAGGGACTCAGGCGTCGACCCGTCGGCGCTTTTACCCTGAGATTCGCCCTCGAGCTTCATGGCGTTGCGTATCAGTCCTCGGGACCCGGGCCACTGCTTCATACATTCTTCGAGAACTCTCATATACTCAACGATGGCGGCAATGTTCGCAATCTCAAGGTCTCTTTCGGCGATCTCGAGGAGGCTAGAAAAACCAGCTCTGCCGTGTATCAGCGGAACACTGTGAAAAAGATACATCCCCGACGCCACCACCGCTTGGAGCATGTACCACCGGCGGTTTGCACGGCTGTTTGAAAAGCTGCGAATCCGATCCGGTAGGTACACACATGGGTAAAGACACACCATTGACCGGGGCGTTGGCGCCGGCCCATCGTCGTTCAGGGCGGACAGGGAGGCGACCTCGATACTGCAACTACTCAGTGCCTGCAAAAGGCGTTTGATTACCGGCGCTGCATCATTCAATCTGCACTCACTTGTAAGCTGGACAAAATAGGATTCAGCACCTGCAAGCTTGCCTTCCAAAAACCTGATACCGCGTTGCGTGTTTTTTTGAAATTGCCTGATTCCTTCTTCGGCGAACAACGAAATCTCGGCCAGGTGCAGACGCCCGAGCATCACCTGAAACCCGTTTAGAAATGCGAACGCGAGCTCGAAATCAATGGATTTGAGTTTCTTTAACCACGTTAGGAGAAATTGCACCTTTTCAGGACTGTCTCCAAATCCGCCGTTTTTAAGAATCCGGTAAAATTCGATACCGTAGAACATTTTTGCCTCGGCAAACTGGCTTCCTGTGCGAACAATCTCTCCAAATATTGCCGGGAGATCAAAAATCCAGGCGGTATCGCCTGTTAAAGAATCGAGAAACTCTTTAAGAACGTGATCGTAGAGACTCTCCTCGGAGCACCGCATGAGAGCGAAGAATTGGTTGGTGATCTCCTCACGCTCCGGGCCCAAATATCCTTCGTTATAGAGTCGTTGAATCGTCTGCCTGAAAATATCGCGATAGCCCCAGCTGATGCCGGATAACGAAAAATCCCGGCTCCTATTTGACGCACTCATCGTGCAACTGTGCTTGAATCTTCATCCAACAGGTCGCCAAAGTAGAGATTCACAATGTGATGGATGGATTCCATAACCTCCTCCTCGTCGACCAAAGTCCTGCTGATTGCGGCCGTAGAAGCCTCGAGAGGCGAAAGCCCCACTTTCATAAGGCGACCGACGTACACCAAAAGCCTTGTGCTGACTCCTTCATCCAACCCAAATCCTTTGAGCTCGCGGATCTTTGCCCCCATCTGCGCTAGGCGTCTGCTCTCTTCTTCGGGCATATCGGTTTCCGTTTTTACGATCTGCGTCTCAACGTCCGTGTCGGGATAGCCAAAAAAGAGACTGGCAAACCGTTGCTTAGTCGATTGCTTCAGGTCCTTCACAATACTCTGGTAGCCCGGGTTGTAGCTCAATACCATCATGAAGTCCGGATGCGCCTTTACCACCTCCCCGGTTTTATCGAGATAGAGCATCCTCCGGTCATCGGTAAGTGAATGGATGATTACGGATGTGTCCTTTCTTGCCTCAACGATTTCATCAAGATAGCAGATGCCGCCATAACGGACCGCCATTGTCAAAGGTCCGTCGTGCCAATGCGTTTCCCGGTCTCGAAACAGATAGCGGCCAACCAAATCCGAGGCAGTAAGATCTTCATGGCAGGAAACGGTGAGCAGAGGAAGCTTGAGCCGGTAGGCCATGAACTCGATAAACCTTGTTTTCCCACAACCGGTGGGACCTTTGATGATAAGGGGGATTCGGCTCTTAAAGGCCGCCGTAAATATCCGAATTTCGTCATCCTGAGAGATGTAATTTGGTTCTGAGGAGAGAAGAAACTGCTCTATGATTTCGCGCCCCATATGGTGTGTGTCCTAAGCCTCTATGATAGCATATAAGAAGTGGAATAAAGAGGTCGCGCAAAGAACGCAAAGTTTTAGAAAAATGAATCGTAAATAATCTAAAGGTGAGAGATAATGGGCTCTGCGGCCCGCGCGCTACGCCTGAAGAATCTTTTTGGCGCTTGCGTCAAGGGCTTCTGTGATATACGGCAAACCGGTTACTTCCTGTGTTTCCCGATTTCCCGCAACCAGATCGTCCCTGGTAATCTCCGACACTGAGAACTTCCGAGCGCCCGCCATCAGCTGCTGGAGACCTGCGCCAAGTTTGTCCGACAGCGTCCAAAGGGCCAGTGCGCCATACGGGATGTTTTTCATCTCTTCTTCGCCGACTCTATGCTGCACATCATAGTATCCGGCAAAGATCTCCTCAGGATAAGTGCCTACCTTGGTGACCGCGGAAGGAAGTTTGTCCCAATGACCGCTGAGTTTGCCCTTCTTCTCGGGGAACATCGCGCCTTCGATATTCGAGCCGAGAAACCCCGGAATCATCAGCGCACGGCCCATGCAGATGAGTCTTATATACGGTGAACCAAGGGCCAGAGCCTTGAACATATGATCCTCACGGGCTAGACCGCCTGCAAGTGCAAGATCTACGACGCCACCGCTCTTTTTTTCGATTATTTCTGCATACTCTCTGGTCTTGGCGTGGAGGAAAATAGATGGAACCCCCCACGTTTCCATCATGTTCCACGGACTCATTCCAGTTCCACCACCGGCACCGTCAACGGTTAGGAGGTCGAGCTTTGCATCCGTGGCGTATTTAATTGACATCGCCAATGCTTCCATACCGTAAGACCCGGTCTTCAGGGTGATACGTTTGTATCCTATACCACGCAAATACTCGACGGCCTTCATAAAGTCCGCCTGAACTTTCTCGGGAGAGGAGAGGTCTGTATACCCGAGCCTGCTGTGGCGGGCAAATGATTTGATGCCGTGGTGTTTGAAGGATTCCTGAACTTCTGGCAATGTTGGATCGGGATCCACGACGTAGCCGCGATTTCTCAAGAATATAGCGTAATCAAGATCGTTTACCTGTATTTCTCCGCCGATGTCTTTTGCGCCTTGTCCCCATTTGAGCTCGATGATGACCTTATCACCGTATTTTTCTACCACATACTCAGCTACTCCGTTGCGTGTATCCTCAACGTTCATCTGGACGATAATTGCGCCATAGCCGTCGTAGTACTTGAGGTATGTCTCGATTCTTCTGTCCAACTCGGGCGCTTTTTCAATTCTCCCGTTACTAATTACGGCGTCCCGGTCGATCCCGACCACGTTTTCACCAATTACAATTGGTATTCCCACCAAAGCCGCGCCGATGGCAAATGACTCCCAATACTTTGCAGCAATAAACGTACTCCCGAGGGCGCCGGTCATGAGGGGAACACGCGCCTTTGTTGTGATCTCATTGCCGAACTGGGTCTCCAGAGAAACGTTGGGGAACACGCAGTCATCGGCGCTGTTGGTGACGCCGCCGGGCAAACCCATGGCGCCGTAATTGTAACCTTGAATACGAACCGATGCGTAACATGCACCGATGTGGTTCATGGCAGATGCGCCGGATGTGGTGATTCCATAGTCCCGCGGGTAGAGCATCTTTCTCCCAAGCATACTTGAAAGCCATGTCTCACATCGGCCCTCGCATGAGGCGGTGCAAAGGGTGCAGAGGCCCGATTCAGCGGGATTGCCCCGGTTGACCGTACCTAGGGCGTCATTGATTTTGGGATATTGAACCATACCACCCTCCAGAAATCTCTTATTTTCGATAGGTATTTTTTGTGGCAATTGATTGCCACAAAGGATTGCTAAAAGTAGCACCCGCAACTCGGGCCTGTCAACCCATGAGAAAAAGGTGGGAGCAATTTCCAATAGTAGGTAGATGGCTGAAGGGAGGAATTAAGAAGTCTCGCAAAGGACGCAAAGTTCTAAAAGAACGCTTGAGTTAAATGCCAGAGAATCTGCTATACCACAAACATCATAGGTTGCTATAATACTGTCCATAGCCTTCCAATTCGATAAGAATACAAAGTTTTTGCGCTCCGCGAGCTTTGCGTGAGCTCCGCCTGGGCACCGCCTGTCAACCCATGAGAAAAAGATGATATCAGGTGAGATGAGGCTAGCTGCTGCTCAACGTCCGGTCACGGTGTGGGCGCGGTCTTCCAGTTCCTCATACGAGAATAACCGCGAATATTCGACATGTCCTGAAAGTGCGCGGGAGTGTATCTCAAAACCCGCCTCCTCTAGAATTGCAATGGGGTTGAGGCCGCCTATGACTACCGCGCCGATATTCCCCTCGCTTACCGGTATTTCGCTGACATCCTGGTTCGGCATACCGATCTGCATAAAACCACCGAGTCCGACTCTGGTGAGTCTGTCGGCGATATCCTGGACACTGGCGCGGGTGGCGGCGGGCATTTCACGAAATCCGGCGCCAATAAGGCCGTTACCGTCTCCTGTCGCGCCGAGGTAATCGGTCATCCCGCTTCTGATAAAAATTTCCAATGGATCCAGGCTGGTGCCGTCGTAGTTGATTATCGATACAAATCTAACAGGTCTATGTTCCTGTATCTCGAGGAGTCCGCCAAACCGCGAGTTGACGGGGATTTTATGCGCAAGTAATACGCCGTTGAGGGTAATCGAGCACACAGTCCCCACGCCGATGTATCCGGCGGGGACAACGGTTTCTCCCACCCGTTCACCCGGCTCGAAAAGCGCTATTAGCTCCCCCATAGAGAATCCTTTTTCATATACACGCTTTATGAGGGGGCAAGCCGGTAAAAGATCATTCAGTTTTATCAAACTTATGTTTACGATGAGACTTCCCTTACGGGAATCGAGATCAAAATCCATACTAAAAGTCATCTGATTGATTCTGGCGGAGAGAAAGCCCACTTTTTCATAGACCCGCGCGTTCGTTATCTCATCGAGTCCGCGATTGGTGATCCGTCTTCCCCGCTTTCCCACGTATTCGGTCAGGCCCTGCTTGTCCATTGCCAGGAGATGAAACCTTGCCGTCCTCCCGCTGATATCGTAACCCAACGCCGTCAATCGGTCGGTAATCTGTTGACTGCCAAAGGGTTTTCCCTCGTCCCGGAGAATTTTCAAGATGGCCAGGCGCTTTCGTTCGATTTTGTCTTGCATAATATGCTGAGAACTGATTACCGTATCTTTTTCTTGAGCTTTCTAGATGACAGTTTTTCCTTGGCTACTTCAGCCGCCAGACGTTTTATCCGTTTCCTCTGGATGAGAAAAAACATGATACCGCCTACGATCATGAGAAAATTGAGTATCTGGCCGGTGGTAAAGTTCCACGGCGTAACAAAAAGATACGTTGGATTTTCCACATCGATTAATCTGATGGGGTATCCGATTCCAATATCGGGCTCCCTGAAATATTCTATAAAAAATCTGACCGTGCCGTAGCCGATAATGTAGATCGCCACCAGGCTTCCGCGGATAAGGCGCCGATTGCGGAACACAAACCACAACAGAAGCCAAAGCACAATCCCCTCAAAAAACGCCTCATAGAGCTGTGATGGATGGCGGGGCAAATTTATCATTGCCTGATCCGGTGCGATCGCCATACCGGCAGCCCTCGCGGTCTCCTGGACCCACGTTTCACCGGTGGGAAATCTCTGGGCGGTGGGAAACACCATACCGAGGCGTGAGCTGGTCACCCGGCCGAACAGCTCGCCGTTGATAAAGTTTCCGAGCCGACCGAAAGTATAGCCGAGGGGCACGCCGGCCACGAGCATATCACCCCATTCCAAAATTGAATGCTTTTTCACCCGGCAATAGACAATCACGGCAATAATCACTCCGATGAGACCGCCGTGGTATGACATTCCGGCCAGCCCGGTAAAACGCATATTCTGATCAAACGGCCAAAAAATCAGCCACGGACTCCGCAGATACCGCCCGGTTGTGTCGTACACGGTGGTAGCAATAACTCTGGCGCCAACCAACAGGCCAATAATGATCCAGAAGAAAAAGTTCATCACCTCATCATCTTTTATTTCCAACTTTCGTTCTTTTATCTGATATCGAAAGAGCAGGTAAGTTATGCCAAAGGCGACCAAATACATGAGCCCGTACCATCGGAGGGGCAGGCCGGGAATAATTTCAGGTTTGAGCCAGTTTGGAAATGTGAGATAGGCAAGCATTGCTAGTCCTCCGCCTCGCTTTTTTTATCTTCTTTGGTGAGCGCTCGTTCTTCTATAATACCCTTCTGTTCATTGAAGAAAAACACTACCTTGCTCATCGCTCTGATTACTTCAAAGGTTCTCCCGTGACTCTCCAGTACCGCGCCTGGGAAGGCGGTGCCTCTTATCTCAACTTCCGCCTTACAATGCTGCTCAAACTTCTCTCTGAGCCAGAAGAGTCGCTCGGTTCGGCGCTCGGTCATCTTGAGAATTTGCAGCTTTTTTGCCCGATGGCTCCGGAGCTCGTCCGGATCATGCTCCTTCTCGGCCACGCGAATCCGCGATTCGGTCTGGATGGCGGCGTTTTTTAGACCCTCGAGCTCTTTCTCCTCGAGCTCGATTTTGTCGCCTATCAAATTGTCCTGGCCAAAAGACAGCAGAGTTTTAACGCCGCTTTTTGAACCCAGGTTCTGCACGGTAACACCTTCCCGGGCTTTCGCTTGACCTCCGACGAGGTGGCCTTTTTCAGTTTTTAGAGCCAGCCGACCGTTGCATTTTACCTGACACTGCAGACATGAGTTTTGAATTGTAATGTTTTTTACCGACATAAGGGTTGCACGCTCGGCGAACGCGGCGGTAATATCCTCTCGTGCTCGAATTGCGGCTTTTCCGCCGCCTTTTATTCCCTGCTGGATATGCACCGATTTCTCCGAGGCTAAAAGCGCACTATCTACGGCCTGGGCAACCTTGACGGTGCCGGTTGCCATAACGAAAAATCCCTGCAGCACATTCCCGACTATGTTTACCGGACCCGAAAACCGAATATTGCCGGTGGACGCACCCACATCGCCCTTCACAACGTGCACGCCGATGACGGACATCGATTTTCCATCGTAGGAAAGCTCTCCGGGCATGGCCGCAATCAGTTTGACCGTTCCGCTCTTGTCGGTCTCCTGATTTATATTTTCTCCGATTTCGAGATTAAGGTTCTTTGCCTCCTCCGGTACTATGGAATTGCCTTTTACGTCCCACCCGTCTTCCCTGATAGTCTCAGGGGTAACGAGCTCCGCGATTAGATCACCGGCATTTACCGATGTAAAACGATCTTGATTTTTAAAATCAGCCCTTCCGCTTTCCTTGATGGTGACGCCCTTGCCGCTGGCAAGATTTACGTGGAACCTCAGGCTGCTCTCCCCCGCGGCCGGCACTGCCTTTCCGCGGGCCACCACTATATTCTCAACCGAGCCTTTCGCGTCGGCCGTTCTTACCGCCTCACCTACCATATCGAGGTCGATGCCGCGGATAACTTCTTTTGCGATCAAAGCCTGGCGTACGTCCTCAGCGGAAAGCCTGCTGCCGGTGCCAAGCCCCTGCTTGAGTGAAACTGAGGCGGACATACCATCCTGTGCCAACGACGGGATTATCTCCGCGTCCCTGTGGGGCCTAACACGAATATGGATACTGCCCTCGACTTCCCACAGCTCAAATAGACCTCCGATTTCAGAAACCACGGTACCATCTTTCATAACACAGTTTTCATGAAGCTCGAGATCTACCTTCTTGCCGGCTATCCCCTCGATTATCTTACCGAAGACATTAAGCCCTGGCTTACCCTTATCTTCGGAGCTCAAAGTCGCAATAATCTCTTCCTTTGTGACGACGGCCGCTCTCTGAACTTCCGCCATCGCGCACGCATCGATTGATTCTATTCCGTCAAATGCGTCTACCGGTTGCTCATAGGCGGCCTCGTCTTTGACCTTCTGCAGCTCTGAATCCGACAGGAACTTTGCATCCCAACTAATCTCTTGATCCTCGCCTTTTTCAGGCGGTTTTCCCTGGGCAAGCTCGTATTCCAACAGCTCAATCTCGGTTCCCCGATAAAACTCGAGAATGTCTGACTTCAGCTTTTCAAAATCGAGACCTTTTATGCCGCTCGCCCGGAGCGTTACACCGACCTCTTTTAGCACGAGCGGCTTGCCGCCGCCGCGCCCTTTTCGAACATTTAGGGTGGCCTTGAGGTCTTTTTCGTCGGTGTCGATGGTAACGCCACCGTCTATGTCTTCACAAATGGGATATGATTTGAGGGGTATTCCCGATGATTCGGCATTGCGGAGAACCGTATCAAGCTTTTGCGCCTCAAATAGCCCATCTTTGACAACCCCGAGCTCACCGGCGGACTCAAGAATCTCATCGGCAACAGGATTGGCCATGTCCTGATTCGGGGCATAATCGAGAACAACGGTCAGCCGGTCGTCGGAAAGGGTTAGTCGCCAATTCCCTTTGCTGATGGTTGCCTGTTTCTGTTCGCGTTTTTGATCGCCGTCATCGCGGGTTTCTCGGCTGCCCTCCCCTACAATCGGCTCTTCCCAACGGGCTACCACTATATTCTCAGCCGAGCCTTCCGAGTCGGCCGTTTTTATCGCCGCGCCGACGGCATCGAGGTCGATGCCGCTGACAACCTTCTGTGCGATCAAAGCCTGACGTACATCCTCAACAGAAAGCCTGCTACCTGTGCCCAACCCCTGAAAGAGGGTGACAGTGGCGGATATCTCGTCTTGAGCTATATTCGGGATGATTTCCGAGTCCCTGTGAGGTCTTACGCGAATATGGATACGGCCCTCGGCCTTCCACAGCTCGAACAGGCCTTCAATCTCAGACGCCACCGTTGCATTTTTCAGAACACTGTTTTCATGGAGCTCGAGATCGACCTTCTTGCCGGGAATCCCCTCAATTCTCTCACCAAAAACATCAACCCCCGGTTTCCCTTTATCCTCCGGGCTCAGAGTTGCGACAATGTCTCCCTTTTTTACAAAGGCCGCCTTCTGAACTTCCGCCATCGGGCACATATCGATTGATTCTATTCCGTCAAATGCATCTACCGGCTGCTCATGTTCCGCTGAGTCTTTGACTTTCTGCAGTGCTGAATCGGACAAAAACTCCGCATCCCAACTGACCTTTTGATCTTCGCCCTTTTCAGGCGGCCTTCCCTGGGCAAGCTCGTAATCCGACAACTCAATCTCTGTCCCCCGATAAAACGCGAGAATGTCGGACTTGAGCTTTTCATAATTGAGACCTTTTATACCACTCGCCCGGAGCATTACGCCGACCTCTTTGAGCACCAATGGCTTGCCGCCGCCGCGGCCCTTTCTAACTTTTAGGGTCGCGTTGAGTTTTGTGTCGTCAGTATCAACGGTGATGCTTGAGTCTACGTCTTCACAGATGGGATATGATTTGAGGGGAGTACCCGATGATTCAGCATCACGGAGAATTGTATCGAGCTTTTGCGCTTCAAAAAGTCCTTCTTTGACAACACCAAGCTCACGGGCGGCTTTCAGGATCTCATGGGCAATGGGATTGGCCATGTCCCGATTCGGGTCATAGTTGAGTGTAACGGTCAGCCGATCAACGGAAGCTTTAAGTCTCCAATTTCCCTTACCGATAGTGGTCTGTTTCCGGCCTCCGTTGTTGGGAGGAGTTTCCTCGCCGAGCCCTCCATTGCTCGCGGCAGTGTTATGCTTTTGTTCGGGCGGCGCTTTCATTGAGTTACTCAGGTTCAAACGCTAAATCCGGCCTCAGCTGCTTTTACTATCTTTGATTTCAGGAGTTGATTCTCCTTTCTGAGCCGAGACAGCTCGTACTGTTGCATATGTATAGTCTCAACAAGGTCCCCCTCGGACAGGGCGCCCGTGTGGAGTAAATCCTTCATATATTGAACCTTGGTGTCAAAATCAATTTCCGCCTCCAAATCGGCGGTATGATAGCTTTCATCTACCTCATCCATATCGGGCAACGACATCCCATCGGCGGTCTGCTCGAGCACGCGGTCTGCAATCCGCCGTATTGCCAGGGAAAGCACGGCCTGCGGTTTATAGATAATTATTGGCAGACCCGAGCTCAACGCGGTGTCCTGGAGGCTATCGCGATACACAACTCCGAGGTGCTCGAGATCGACGCCTAGATAGTGCACACAAGATCGCCGTATTTTCGCGGCCTTTTCGCCATCCTTTGGATCCTCCAAGAGATTCATAACTAGGAGAGGCTGAAATGAGCCACGCTGTGTGACGAATTTCTCGTAGCCTTCAGGATCAAGGACACGCAATTCTGGCAAAATACTGGGAATATACGTGCGTTGTAGGGCGGCTCCCTGTGACTTGAGAGATCGAATATATGGGCCGGCCGGCCCCTTTGCGGAGAATGAATGATCAATAAGTCTGAACACCGAGTTTTTCAAAAATAGATATGCATTCAATATCGCCGTCAACGTCGGGATGGTTACGATTATGCCGCGGGAAGAGAGGAGAAAAAAGTCCAACGTATTCAGCCCGGTACCCGAGCCGAGATCAAGCACGATATAATCGGCGCTTAAGTTTATCAATTTCCGCATTAGCGCTCTTTTCTGATGGCTCTTCAGATCGGCGGCGCCCGGAATTTCCCCGTCACCGGGGATAAAGAGAAGGTTATCGTAATCAGTGGGTATTAACGTATCCTCGAGTGCTTTGCCCTTGCCCGCCAGAAAAGTTCCTAGACCTGTTTCAGGTGCACGGATTCCCAAAATGGTATGGAGATTCGATCCCCCAAGGTCGAGATCAACGAGTATAACCGTTCTTCCTGTCTGACCAAGAGCGATTGAAAGATTGGCCGCGACGAGGGATTTTCCTACCCCTCCTTTGCCGCTCGCCACAGGAAGAATTTGCATTTACTCCTCCTCGATTTCAATTACTGTGAGCTCCGGCAAATTCTCTTCTAGGGAAGGTACCTGCCTCTCTGATTCCGTTTTATATGATAGCAGAATAAGGAGGAAAATCAAATCAATCAGCACGACTCCGGCAAGTAGGTAATAAAAGGCTACCTCTGTCCGCAGTCTCGATTGCATCAGTCCCTCAACAAAATGCACGTCTTCGAAAACCGGTCTGGTGATTCCCAAATGGAGTGCACCGCCCTGCAAAACCAGGAGAAAGAGACCCGGGATCGCCTCAAGTAGTTTCCCCAGAATCAGAAGCCGTCTATAGGCGACAAATCGCCGGTGAATCAGCCCGGCGATGAGAAGCCCCGCGGCGAGAAGAAGAGATGGAGCAGCAGGCCAGAGCACCAGAACCGATCTTCCTGCGTACAGATCCGGGTTGAAATAGAGATTTGCGCACAGGCCGATAATTGAGAACCTGATCAGCTGCCAGGTTGCAGCCACGATGAGAGGCGCCTTTCTCTCCTTCATGAGTGGCATGGAGTGTACGACCAGACCTTTCGATGGTCAACCCGACCATTTGACTACTAAATCGGGAATCGACTTCTAAGAGTAGGTGCGGTCCTTAACGATTCCAGAAGCCCCCAGGCGGAACCAAGGCGGAGCTCACGCAAAGCCCGCAAAGACCTCGTATCCTCACTCACAGATTATTAACGATTCTTTTTATTCCTTCTTTTATTATTGCCGTATTGAAATTGATAAGTAGTCCGAGTTTCAAATCGGATAATTTTAAATAGGTGAGAACCTGTTTCCAATGCAATGGCAAAAGCCTTTCCACAGACTTAAGCTCAATAAGTACTTTGTCTTCTACAACGACATCGGCTCTAAAGCCGGCAGGCAGAATGGTATCCCGGTAGGAAACCGGCATTTCCTTCTGTCGGTCACTTCGCAAACCATTTTGAGTCAACTCATACACTAATGCAGTTTCATATACAGATTCCAGCAATCCTGGTCCAAGTAGTTTATGGACGACGATACTGCAGCCAATGATTTTTTCAGACAACTCATTTTCGTGCATTATTCCCACCTTTCTATATAAATCTCTGCGACCCGCGCACCGGCGTTCTCGGCGTGATCTCCGATTCCACTGCCTATATAACACCCTAAATAGATGCTTTACTTCAGAGGTCTGCCTCCTTTGAGAAAGGGCACCCATTAAATCCCGTCTTGTGGATGGGAATTGGTGGTCGGGTGGATTTTTCCTTCGGCGCCTTGTATCTTCATTGAGATGCCAGGATTGGGCGGTCTTAGAATTAGGCTAAAAATGGTATATTTTGGTAGTAAAGCAGGACAATACCGAATAATGGCTTACTGGTATTCGATATTGCCGATTATTGGAGCTTATAGATGCAGAAAAATGAACGTTACATATGGATAGGCGCCGGAGCGTTGGCAATCAGTTTTTTTGCGCTGGTTGCATTCAGTCCCGTCGCGGTTGCTCAGTCCGGTGTAACTGATTCGGAAGAATACCTCAAAACATTTCGAGAGGTTTTCCGTTTTATAGAAGAAAACTTTGTTGAAGAGGTGGATCCCAAAACCCTCTATGAGGGCGCGCTAAAGGGCATGTTCGATACATTGGATGATCCATATTCCTACTTTCTCGATATTGATGGCATGGAATCTCTCACCGATATTACCACGGGCAATTTTGGAGGCGTAGGTCTTGTTATTTCTAAGCAGACCAAATCAAGCGTCCCCGACTATGACGATGACACACTTCTCTATATTGAGGTGGTGTCTCCCATTGAAGGAACCCCTGCATATAGGGCGGGTATCAACGCCGGCGACCTCATCATAAAGATCGGAGCAGAATCCACTGAAGATCTCACCATTGATGAAGTTGTGGGAAGATTGCGCGGGGTGCCCGGCACGGAAGTTCAGGTCACCGTGCTGAGAGGCAAAAAAACAGAGATGGCGGTTTCGATTGTTCGTGACATTATCGAGGTTCCCACGGTAAAAGCCGCAATGATCGATAGCGACATAGCGTATCTGAAAATCAGCCAGTTTACCCCGTTCACCGATGATCGAGTCCGTGATGCCATTGCGGATTTTGAGCGGACCGGCTACAACGCGTTGGTGATCGATGTGCGTAACAACCCGGGCGGGAGACTCTCATCGGTAATCGATACAGCTGATATGTTTTTGGAGAGCGGCACCATTGTAAGCACCCGATCGAGAGTGCCCAGGGAAAATGACATCTTTACCGCCACAAAACGGGTCTTGGTTCCCAAAAACGTCCCAATTGCGGTGCTTATCAATAAAGGATCGGCCTCAGCATCCGAGATACTGGCGGGTGCTTTGAGGGACAACGCCCGTGCCATGATCATCGGTCAGACGAGCTATGGAAAAGGCTCGGTTCAACAGGTGCGCGAGATTGGCGACGGGGGTTTCAAACTTACTACCTCCCGATATTATACGCCTAGCGGACTCAATATCGATAAAATCGGCATAGAGCCGGACACTGTGGTAGAGGATGATCCTCTTACAGACGATGAACAGGCCGTCATAGATAGCATCACTGAAGATAATCTCGTTTCGGAGTTCCTGAGACTCAATCCCGACCCGTCGGATAATCAGATTGATGAGTTTATAGATTCACTTCAAAATGACGGTCTAATACTCGAGGATCGAATTATAAAGCGGCTTATCAATACGGAGGTAAATCGCACAAATAACAATCCCCCTGTATTCGATCTGGAGTTTGACATAATTTTAAAAGAAGCCGTTGATGTCCTACAGCGGATGACCAGTGGAATCATTCGGACCGGGATCGGTATGTAGCCACGATACGCGATGGTAGCCCGGTGAAGGACGCGGAATACATTGAGGTGCTCTATAAAAAGCTTTCAAATAAAGACGAAAAGTCGGACTGAGCTCGTCGATATCACCCATGATGTGCGTCACGTCGTGCAGTCAAGTTCGGTGCGCTCGGGCTTCTGCCATGTTTATGTTCCCCATACCACCGCCGGCATCACGATAAATGAAGCAGCCGACCCGTCGGTAAATCATGATATTATCGCCGGGCTCAATAAAATTGTACCATTCCAGGACGGCTACACCCATCTCGAGGGAAACTCGGCCGCCCACATCAAATCGAGTCTGATGGGATCAAGCATCACGGTTCCCATTAAAGACGGCAACCTGGCTCTGGGCACCTGGCAGGGGGTTTATCTCTGTGAGTTTGACGGGCCGCGGACGAGGACGGTCAATTGCACGATCATCTTTGACGGCGCATGAGACAACTCATTCTACCTGATACATATCAAGGATCGTCGGCATTTACCTTAACCGGTGACGAGTTTCACTACCTTACGAGAGTTCTTAGATTGAAGCCTGGGGACACGGTGCCGGCGTTGGACCACCAAGGCAGAAATGTAACGCTCAACATTGAATCCGTCGTGTCGACTTCCTGCAGCGTCCGCATATCCCGAAAGGCCCGCCTGGAGCCTAATGATACGGCTGATGCTACTCATATTTCGTTGGTCCAGTGTATGCCAAAAGGACAAAAAATGGATCTCATCGTTCGCCAGGCGACTGAAACCGGGGTTCGTGAAATCATCCCGTTGCTGTCCGCACACACTGTGCCCGTATATAAGGGCGAAACGGCCAAAAAGAAACATGATCGGTGGTTGCGTATCGCAAAGCAGGCCATGCAGCAGAGCGGGAACATCCACCCCCCCGCGATTTCGCCGCCCCAACCGTTTAAACAGATAGATAGCTACTGGCATGAATACAGGATGCGATATCCGGGGTCCGTCGGTCTGTTCTTCCATCAAAATGACTCAACCGGATTAGGCCTGCACTCCCATTTGCAGAATCATGATCCCGGAGACGGTGTCGTGGTATGCATTGGGCCGGAGGGGGGATTTTCTTCGGCGGAAGTAAAAAACCTCTTGAACATCGGCTTTCACCCGGTGTATATCAAAACAAACGTATTTCGCACCGAGACCGCCGCTCTCTATGCTGTTGCTGCAATTCAGACTGTTTTGCTGGAGAAGAACCTGTGGAGCGTGCCCGAGTAGCTGGAACCGACCGGGTAAACCTGTTAGAGATTCCCCTTGATATTGTTTCAAACGATCAACTCGAGGACCGTATCTTCCGGTTGCTGAACGATGGCGATAGTCATCAGTTGGTGCTCCTGTCGCTATGGGATTTTATCCGCGCCCGAGGGAGGTCCAATTACGCTGCGTCGATTCGCAGCTCATCGCTCATACTCACCAGCTCCAAGATGGTAGCATTTGGTGCAAAATTCTTGAGAAGTCGAGAAATTACCCGTCACATGCCGTTCGAGTTTGTAATACGTCTGTTGTCTGTCCTCGAGAAGCGCAGAAGATCGGTATACGTAATCGGCGGTCGCCCGTCGGCATTGCAAACGGCCACGTCAAATCTCCGCGGATCGTTTCCACAGTTGCAGATTGTGGGCAGATGCGCCGGCTATTTCCCGGTCAGCCATGAAGAAAACATCCTAGTGGCAATAAGAAAAGCAGCGCCATCCCTCATATTGGGCGGCAAAGGCCTGCCGGGCAAGAACAAATGGATGCAGAAGCACCGCAAGCATTTTGCCGCCGGGCTTACGTACTGGTGTGGATCGTGTATCGACGTGTTTTCAGGCAAGCGCAAAAAGACATCTCGGGAGTTGTGGGCAAAAGGGTTGGATTTTTTGCCGGAGCTTCCGCGGAATCCGCTGCGTTTCCTGCGTGGGTTTGTGTATCTGTGGTACGTGTTGCTTCTGCTCTATCACAAAGCCAGAAAGATATGACCCCGCTACTCGTAATACAATTTTAAATACTCATACAGTTCTTTCAGCCGGCCGTCCATCCTCCGCGTAATATGCCTGCCGATCACGCGACGCAAAAGTGGAAAAAGGAACAACAGTCCAAAAAAATCCGTGACAAATCCCGGGGTGAGAAGAAAAAGACTCCCGATGACTGCCCCCGCCAAGTCCGTGTATTCTTCTCCCGGATAAGTGCCGTCATGGACCTGTGCTCTGAGGCGCACAAGCACCGCCGATAATTCCCGCCAGGCAAAACCGAGACCTAAAAGCCCCGTGGACGTAATGCCGGCGAGGAGCAGATAAAAGCCGACATATCTGCGGAGATAAAGTATCAACACAATCTCGCCCAGGGGTACAAGCGAATAAAAAAGGGAAAGATAGAGAAATCTCAAGAGGAAACTCCGATCAACAAATCGGATGAGTCCCTTCATGGCGATCATAGCAACAGGATACTATCACGCCGATTTCTTCGGAGCAACCTGACCGGATGACCAGGGCGCGCTTTCTTAAAATTGCTAGATCGCTAAAGCAAAGAGGAATCGGAGATCACGCTGACAGACTGTGTGAAAACTCTAGGCGTAGCGTGGGGGAATTTCACGCCCACTCCCTTCGGTCGTTCAAGATCGCGGAGAGAGAATAAATAAGAGAAAACATGGGCGTAGCTCTACGCCTACCCAGGAGCCTAAGCGGCCGGACCGGTATGGGCCAATTGAATGGCCTATTTGCGAGAACCTTTCTGAATCCTCCTCGTTCTTTCGGTGACCTTGAGCGACCAAAGGGAGCGGGCGTTCTCAGCGCGAAACTCTTCCTCCCCACCGCCACAGTTTTCACACAGTCTGTTTGTGTGAGCTCCGTCGAACGGAGATTTAATTGCCAGGCGGAGCGATTAGCAAAAGTAGGCGCGGGATGCGATTTAGTGGTCGGGCAATTTGGACTGAACACTAAAATACGAGATTTAAAAGTTTTTACTTGAAAAGGATAGAATATAGGTTTATAATAAAAGTCACACATATGGCGCGGATACTTTTTATTGATGATGATTCTCGGGCGCATCGAGTCCTCAGAATGGTACTGCCCCAAGACTTTCACCTTATCTCCACATTCGGTGGCAGGCATGGCATAGAGGCGGCAAAACGGGAGATACCGGACCTGATTTTGCTTGACATCGATCTGCCGGATACAGACGGAATTGCGGTTCTCAAACAGCTGATGAGACTGCCAATTGCACCGCCGGTGGTTATGCTTACGGCATTGGCCCAGATAAGTTTGGCGGTTGACGCAATAAGGTCCGGGGCCGCTGACTACTTAGTAAAGCCCTTTGAAATTGAGAAGCTTACCGCGGTTATGCGGGCAAATATCGTCGGTCAATCTACCAATCTCGATTCATGCACCATGCATCCGGCTTTCTTGAGCCTGGTGGGTGAGAGCTCGGTAATGCTCAATACAAAACGGATGATTCAACTGTATGCCGGCTCTGATCGGCCGGTACTTATCACGGGGGAAAGTGGTACCGGGAAAGACGTTGCCGCACAGATTATTCATGGCCTGTCGGAGCGCAATCAGGGTCCTTATATAGCCAAAAACTGTGCCGCCGTGCCGAGCGCCTTGTTTGAGTCGGAGCTATATGGCTCGGAGCGTGGTGCGTTTACCGATGCGGTGAGCCGTCCGGGGTTTTTTGAGCAGGCTCAGAACGGCTCCCTTTTTCTGGATGAAATTGGTGAGATGAGTCCGGCTATGCAGGTAAAGTTGCTCAGGACTCTCGAGGAGGGCAAGATTACCCGGATAGGCGGGAGCAAATCCATTCCAACGGATGTCCGCGTAATAACGGCCACCAATAAAAAAATCCGTTCCGCAATTGAGGAAGGGTCGTTCAGATCCGATCTGTTCTATCGTATCAGTACGCTTCCACTCTTTTTGCCGCCCTTACGTGAAAGACTTGAGGATCTGTCGTTACTCGCGGCCCAATTTTTGAGGGAGTACGATGCTGATCCGCCTATTACCCCGGCGGCCCTCACAAAGCTCTCGGATCACTCATGGCCTGGAAACGTGCGTGAGTTAAAAAACGTGCTTGAGAGAGGATCGTTATTTGCGGAAGGGAAGCCTATTGAGCCCCAACAGGTGTATTTTAACGAATAGACCTGATGTAGTATGCCCGGAGCACCGGTATAAACTCTCCATCCGCGTTTTCACGGATACCGGTAGCTTTGGCAACAACGAGGATCCTTGAATTGAGCTTGATTTCATTAGGATTCGCGCGTCTTGAGCGTCTGGCGGGAATTGCGGCCGCAAATTCAGGACCTATCAGCTGCAAGATGCACTGGTAACGTACTACGCTTTCCACCCCAATCCATTCCCCTGCCACTAATTCAAGCTCTCCGAGATATTGATCGGCGTCGCCGTTCACCACCACTCGGGACGCCACTGCACCGTCGACAATAATGAACTTGTCAGGCAACGCAAAGGGATTATTGTCTACAACCGCCTGCATCAATGAGCCCAAGGTACTCTCAAAATCCACCACGCTGTTAAAATCGTCGGGATTTTGACCGAAAATGATAAAAGGTAGGCAAATGAACACGGCGAGGAACCATCGTATTTTCATTGTTTCTCCTCGATACTTTGCATATTAATTCAGCAAGTGCTCGTGGGTCAAGCTTACGGAATTGGTACAGCCGGTCCAAGACAAAAAAAGACAAAACGGCTTGAAAAATAGTTTGGGGATTGCTAAGTTTTGTCGTTGATTGGAGATACCGCCACGGAATGTTCTGGTTTGTTTTTTTTGTCGTATGTGACATACTTGTACTTGCGGGTCCAGTCTCTTAAACTGGTTCAGTGCTTGGGCGATTTTTCTAATTGCTCGTTTGACAAATAGATATTTGATGAATAAGATGTATGGCAGGTATGGATTTACGTAACCCGCTGATCAAAGAGGATCCATGAACAACAATGACATAGTACCTGGATTTGATGATGAAAAGGACGACAGCCTTAAAATTCGTCTGCAAAAAGTGGATTCCATTGACGGTTGTCTGGTCCTTTATCTGACAGGGTATATTGATACATATAACTCAAACTTTTTTCAAAAGCGGGTGACCCGGGCAATTGATGCCGGCTATACAAAGCTGATATTTAGCTGCGCCGGGTTAAATTACGTGTCCAGTACAGGTATTGGTTCATTTACCGCCTTTCTAAAAGCGGTAAAGCCAAGAGGCGGCGAGTTGGTGCTTCTTGAAATCCAACCAAAAGTCTATGAAGTGTTTCAACTCCTCGGCTTTTCCCAATTCTTCAATATCAAAGACAATCTAAATGACGCGGTAGATTTCTTCAGCCAGAAGGGGGAAACTGGAACATCGGATCTTTTTCCAAAAATTTTTCAGTGTCCAATCTGTTCAAAAAAACTCAAAGCAACCAGATCAGGCCGTTTTAGATGCTCGGAATGCAAAACCATTTTGGCAATCGATCCGGCCGGCCAGGTCTTTCTTGGCTAAATTTAAACATATCTTTATCACATCAGTCCATTTGGAGGTCCCATGAGCGCGAATACAAAAATTGAAGGCTACATGATTAACCTCGGATTAACCTTTGAACAAATCGATGAGAGCAGCTGGATTATCAATGATGAGGACAAAGGTCTCGAGCAGGTTGCCGTGATTGCTGCGGAAACCCTCGTAGTCGTACGAGTCAACGTTATGGATACACCCGAGAAAAATCGGGAGGAGTTTTATCAAGAGCTCCTGGGCCTAAACGCGGCGGATCTTATTCACGGCGCTTATGCTCTCGAGGAGGGTAAAGTGATCCTGGTAGATACTTTGGAGTTTGATACGTTGGACATAGAGGAGTTCCAGGCGACCTTGGATGCCATAGGACTTGCCCTGGCTCAGCATTATCCAATACTTTCAAAGTATATGAATAACGGTGGCTCGCCGCCTGCATGAGCCCTAAGGGGGGCTTTGAGAAATGAAAATCCAGGTTGCATGCAACCTTATTGAGAGGAGCTTTTAGTATGGGGATATTTGATCGATTCAGAAGAGTTGTTAAGTCAAACCTTAACGATATGATCAGTAAAGCTGAAAACCCGGAAAAGATGCTCAATCAGCTCATCATGGACATGAATGAGCAGCTTATCGATTCAAAAAAGAGCGTAGCGTCCGCCATCGCAGATGAAAAAAAGCTAGAACGGATGGCAAACCAGCAACTCGTACAGAGTGAAGAGTGGGAGCGCAAGGCGCGTCTTGCCATCAAAGCCGGCAAAGAGGATTTAGCCAAAGAGGCGCTTATCAGAAAGCAGGAATTCGACGGTCTGTCCACCCAGTACAAAGAACAATGGCAGGCGCAGCACGAGTCCGTTGAAAAGCTTAAGCAGTCCCTCAGAGGTCTTCAACAGAAAATTGAAGAGGCACAACGGAAGAAAAACCTTCTTATCGCAAGGGCAAAACGGGCTGAAGCGCAGAAAAGAATTCAGGGCACTATCGGGAGCATTGCCGACAATTCGGCTTTTGACGCATTTGATAAAATGGCGTCAAAAGTTGAGCGAATTGAAGCGGAAGTCGACGCCATGGCTGAGCTAGAGGACCACACGCAGAACGATACGTTGGACAACCAGTTTGCACAGTTGGAGGCATCCGGAGCCGGTGGGGATCTGCTTCTCGAAGATTTAAAAAAGAAGATGCAGGCTGAAGGGCTGCTGGAAGACAAAACGAAAGAAAACCCGGAGTAAGGTGCTCGTCGACAGCCGGATTAACTTCATCATCGGGACAGGCAGTGAAGAGCTTGTCCTGAGGCGGAAAATAGAAGTTTATTGTGCCCGTTACGCCGAGCTCGAGATTACGTTCACAGAACATCCCCTGCCTACACAAAAAACATCGCTGTACATAATTCACGTATTCCACCTACGCGACTTTCTGCGGGGACCTCAAGAATTGCCGGTTCCCGTTATCTCCTACGGGCCGCCGTCGTCATTGACGGACGCCTGGCATTCAGGCGCCGTAGACTACATAAAAGATCCGTGGAATGCCAGCGAGCTACACTTCAGGATCCACCGGGCACTTTCGGGCACCGACCACGGATTTGCGTGGCATGGTTTGGCTGCGGAGGTTGACTCCATTACGTGTGGCACATGCAGTCTTCAGATTTCCTATCAGGAGTTTAGGATTCTCAAGCTGCTGGCCGAATATGAAGGAACCGCCGTCCCGAGGGAGTCACTCTATTACACTATTTGGGGACGCCCCGGGCCTCAGTCGCGTGTAGTGGACGTTTACGTGTCCAGATTGAGAAAAAAGCTGCGTTCTCTTCTAAACGGCAATGACAACGGCAGCCGCGCAACTATTTCAACCGTGCGAGGCGAGGGTTATCTGCTGAGCTGGCGGGGTGTGGATATGTTGTGGATAAAAAAATAGTGTGCCAACATCCTTGAATACTTGCAGAAAAAGTCTATGGAAACAACAGGCGGTTGGATTTAAGCTAACTTTCTGCTAGCAAAGCAAATAACTCATCTGCACTTCTGATACTCGCTCAGAATCCCCTCCATTTGTCTGAAAAAAAGTCGGTTTTTGGAAAAAAAGGTGATGATCTGTTGCTTTTTAATGATAGAGTATACTTTATAATGATGTAGCATTTTTATATAGTATACTCTTGCAGAACTGGGAGGGGATGTATGAGACCGAGAGAAACACTCAAGTATGAGAAGGATGTCATCGATGCTTTCAGATTGCGCAAAGTTTTGACTATGCCGGAAATGAAATCTATGTTGCACTGCTCGATTGCTACGGTCAGCAGACGGCTGAAAGAGTGGGGTGCGCTAAGCAGTTACAATGAGAATGCTCGATATTACACGCTTGCATCGATTGCAAAGTTCAACAAAAAAGGTTTGTGGAAGCATGAAGGCGTCCTGTTCTCCAAACATGGCACGTTGAAAAACACCGTCGTTCACCTCGTTCAGATCTCCCACAGAGGGTTGTCTAACCAGGAACTGCAGAGCATTCTTGGCACGAGCACCACCTCCTATATGGCCCAGCAAAAACACCTGGAGGGAGTGAAACCGGAGAAACACAACCGCCAGGTGGTGTATTTCTCCTGCGATGACCAGGTGTACAAACGGCAAAAGGATAGTAGATTTCCACGTGAACCTACTGCGGTTAAGCTACCGCCGGATGCAATCAGTATTATCATTTTAGTTGCACTCCTAAAAAGTCCGGGTGCCTTGCCGCGACAGTTGTCACAGATATTGCGCGGCGACGGCCACCAGATCGATGCCGATATAATAGACAATCTGTTCGAGCATCACGGGCTTAAAAAAAAACCGAATATCAGCGAGTGAAAGTACTCGGCAAGGTCATTGCTAATTTGAGAAACAACTTGAAGTTCAGCAACATTCTTCCGACCATGATCACGGTTACTTTCAGACCCGAATCACGCAGTTGCCCACGGTGCAAAGAATGGATGAAAGTACGGAGCACAAAAACGAAGCCGGCCTCGACTCTGCTCATTGGCCAATTCCTGGCACGTAGGTATAGCTACTACTGCCCTCGATGTGGAAGCGTAGTCGGATCGGAGGAACTCAACAGGCTTGTACCAAGCGGGTGTAAGAACGGATATGATGTGATGGTCTACGTGGGCAAGGCTTTTTTCCTAAACTCCTGGGATAATGAACACATCGTGTCAGGTCTCACAGAGCAGAATGTCATCGTATGTCCGAGTGAAATCTCGTATATGGCGAAAAAGTTCATCGTGTACCTATCGCTGCTGCATAAGAAAGTGCGGAAGGAAACAAAAGCTTTTCTGTCGATCAATGGCGGATATATCCTTCAGCTCGACGGCACCTGTGAAGGAGAGAGTCCGCATCTGATCAGCGTGATTGACGGGATAACCGAAATTGTCCTGGACAACACGAAGGTACCCACCGAGAACTCAGATGACCTAATCCCTTTTCTTAAAGGCATTCAAGCCGCCTACGGTGATCCGGTGGCAACAGTCAGTGACATGGGCAAAGGCATCGTGGCGGCAATCGGGGCAGTTTTTGAAAATGTGCCGTTGTTTATATGCCATTTTCATTTTCTCAAAAGCGTCGGAATAGAATTCCTGAGACAAGAGGATGACATCATCAGGAAGAGATTGAGACACCATGGCATTAAAGGTACTGTAAAAAAGAGATTCCGCATCTTGGACAACACTATTTCCAGCGCACCGGCATGGTTCTTGGAGGCATTTCTACATAGCATCGAGACTGAAGACGTCATGGAGGCCGGCACTATAGAAGGCTATGGACAGATGATTGTGCACGCATTGCTTGACTGGGCGCTGAAAAGTAGCAACCAAGGAGAAGGCCGCGGAATGCCTTTCGATCGAACTCGGTTGGTTTTCTACGGCAGGCTTGTTCGCATATATACGTTATTGGATCAGGTCTTAAAAGGCGGATGGTTCAAGAGCAAGGAAGAAAAGAAACTATACAACACAATCCGGCGTGACCTGCAACCGGTTATCCGCGATTCAGCGATGAGGAAAGCTGCGGCCGTTATGCTGGAGAAGGTGGAAGTATTTGACCGCCTAAGAACAGCCATGCGAATTACCCTTCCGCAGAACAAGCAAGGTCTGAATGACAACGGTGAGCTTTGTGATATGAAGACGATAGAGAAAGAAGTTGGGAAGTTCATGTGCCGGCTGAGTAGGGACAAAAAGTGCATGAAGGACAAAGCCTATCAAAAGTTGATCGACCAGATCAACAAGTACTCAGAAAAGCTGTTCTGCGATCCCATTATCGTGGAAACAGCGGCGGGCAAAATCATGCTCCAACCCCAACGCACCAATAATTTGCTCGAGCATTTCTTCAGAACCCTCATGCGCACTTACCGCAAAAAAAATGGTTTTCAAGCCATGGAGAAAGCACTGAAGGCTATGCTCAAAGACACCCCTTTGGTAATGAATCTGAGAAACAAGGACTATATGAATATATTGCTCAGTGGCAAGGAGAACCTTGCGCAACGATTTGCCGATGTTGATGCGGAAATCGTGCGCGAGCAGATGAAGAAACCTACTTCAAACGACCGCGTGGTTTCTGCCAAGCTGAATCGCATAGTCAGTTCGTCGGCGTTTCCCGAATGCCTTATGTTCTTGATAGACAAGAAGGCTTCATAGGTAGGGAGTTGAGTCTTCGAGGAATGCGCTATTCCAGTTTTCCATCAGGCTACCCAAGCTATAAAGGCACAGCTTCACGCCCCGATTTCGGGCACAAATCGCCATGCCGCAACAAAATCCAACCGCCTGTTGTTTCCATAGGGCTCTTCTATCGAGAGCGCTATGGATATCTATCGGCCCTGAATGATTTTAGTAGAGAGACGAGAAGCCTTGCGAACCTTCCG
>NZCE01000015.1 GCA_002688185.1 Spirochaetales bacterium | reverse complement strand
CCATACTTCATGCATCCGCCCTAAAACTTAGCTATCTTGTTGAAACATGGGGGTCAATTTATCTCAGCACTGGCGGGTTAGTTTATCCCAGCGCTATAGAGTAAATCGATCGGTCGCACTGAGCTATCAGCTACAGATTGGTTCATGTTGGTTTAACAAATGAAAATAACAGAAATAGAATTTTACTTAGAAAATAAGACCAAAAAGGAATTGATAGCCATAGTTATAAAGCTTTACCGATTAAGTAAGCACAATCAGGAACTGCTTCATGTTGAAATAAATCCGGAAAATGAGAACATGGCAAAGGAGAAATATAAGAAAATAATAAAAGATGAGTTCTTTCCCGAAAGAGGAGATCCAAAACTTCGATATTCGATCATTAGAAAAGCGATTACCGATTTTAAGAAAATTTGTAGAAAACCAGAAAACCTGGCGGATGTGATGCTTTGCTACATTGAAAATGGGGTGGATTTTGCGATTGAATACGGTGACATCGACGAAGACTATTATATCGGAATAGAAAATATTTTTGCAGATACACTTGAATATATATTTGACAATAAAATAGAAAATTTACTTAGCAAAAGGTGCATGGAAATTATGCTAAATACCGGAGATACCGGCTTTGGATTTGGCCACGGCATGAATGATCTCTACTATGCATATTATAATATCGACGAAGAAGACGACCTTTGAGGAACGCGCATAACAATCAATTGCAGTTGTCGCCGTCTTTTGTCACGGTTTTTGCTTGCGCATAAACCGCGCAAAACCCGTGGGGTCAGAATATTCATCCGTGCTACTGCGTGAAGTAAGTCGACATAAGCGGGCAGCTTTTCCACCTGGAAAGGTGTACAGGCAATGCGCCGCGCAATCGATTGGCCGTAGCAGTAATCGAAGGTGGGCTCAAGGCAAAGATTCATTGCAGTAGCGATTCTTGCGCAGCCTTTCGGTGGTAGAACTTCGACAGCCCGCCTAATCTTTCCCGGCACTTGATTGCACTTTCCCGCACCCGGTTGAGGAATAATGAGGTCGTTTCCGATTCCCTGGTGATTGCGTTCAAAGTGATAATGGGCGGCATATTCCTTGAGCACATGGCGAAGTGCTCTCTCGCCAAAGAGAATCATTCTATCCAGACATTCGGATTTCACCGGGGGCGCCCGGCGAGGGGCGCCCGGCGAGGGGCAGCCCATGTCTTTTCAGAACATTCGCATCCGTTGCATCACTCACCCGGCGTCCAAGATTCTTCAAAGCACCGGAAATCCGGTCATATCGCCTGGCCGGCCACCCATGTTTTGTTCTCTCGCGCAAATCTTAGTATCTGGCTTGACGATTGTCGCACTGGCTTCAAGTGCTTTTCGTCCGAGCTTCTTCCCGATTTTGGCAAGTTGCCGCCGTTCCTCGTCTTTGAGTCGTACCTGGCCTTTGATTTTTGATCGTAGGATGCGGTTTTCGGTGATGAGATATTCATTTCGAAGCCGAAGCTCTTCGTCGACTGAGCAAATCACGTGAGCGAGTAGATTCTTCCAAGGCATGAGATATCTCCATGATCGGTAAAGCTGAAAAAGAAAGAACGCAGAATAATGTATGATGCAGGCGGGGTCAACCACGCAACGCAATCAAATGCGCGTCGATATTACGAGGTGGCAGCCATTCTGATCTCGGATGAGGTTTTTGACCCCACGAGAAAAGAATCTATTAATCCGCTGCCCTGCAGTAAACCCACGTACCGCCACGGGTGACCGATTGCCGCTAAGGTCCACTTTTGCAAACTTTTCAGTGACACTCACTGTACCGAAATACCTTCCGGCTGATTTTTGGCACAGGACGGGATCGGAGCGGTCGACCCCTCTATATCGGAGGGCCGAACGCCTTTTCCAGCGTTACCCTAGTGGGGAGGGCGAAGCTATTCGCCTACGATTGGGATGAGGACGGCCTTCTGGAGCTGCTCATTGGGACACACAGCAAAATTCGACCCACTAATGCATCCCTCTACGAGAAGGCGGAGAAAAACGCTGGTGGTGCAACAGTAATGCTCATCGATAATGTGGGAACACCGGAGAAACCCATCTGGGGACAGATCTACGCGGTCGTTCAGAAGGGCGGGCAACCTCTGGATTATGGACGTCACGGCTGTGCTCCAATTATGGTTGATCGGAATAAAGACGGCCGGCACACCATGCTCGTAGGAACTGAGGATGGCTTTTTTTATCGCTTCGAGAAAGACGAGCTCGAGCTTTCGGAGGATATTATCCCTCCCCTTGCTGATGCCGCGGCGGAATCTGTGTATCCATCGAATGGGATATGAGCAACAAGAAGATACAGGTTTGGATTCAAGCGCAATCGATGCGGCGGATTACCGTGAAGTCTCCTGCACCGCCTCGTAAGCTTGGCTGCCAAACTGACGGCATTCAGATCAGCGCCTCAGACCTCGGCTCACAAAAGTATCTATCGATGCGTTTTATATATTTCCCCTGTTCTTTGAAGATAGTATTGGAAGTCTTCATAGCTAACTTCCGGTGGAACGTGATGATCCAAGCCCGGTAAGTATCCCCCCTGTTTGAACATGAATGGCAGCTTCTCTTCCAGCTCCCGATCTATAGCCTTCCGGCCTTTGGCAATCTCTCTTTTATCGAGACCACCGGCGATAATCAGGTGCGGGAAATCCGTTCTTATCTTTCTTATATCCATGTCCGCCGCTACTTCAAAAGGCAAAATGCCATCCACCCCCGCTTCGATAAAAAGGGGAATGAGCTGTGAGACGTTGCCGTCGGAATCCACGAGTACCTTATTGTCTCTGATGCCCTTAAAAAAGCTAATAACTTCTATGTAGTAGGGAAGCATGAATTCTCTGAACAAAGCGGGAGAAATAAGGGGGCCGTTTTTATAGCACATGTCCTCCCACATGAAGATGAAGTCGAACTCCACATCCGCCAAAAGCTCTGAGTAGAAGCTCTCAAGGAAATCTGCGTGTTGACGGTTGATAGCATGAATGAGCTCGGGTTTATCGTAATAAGCTGTCAGGAGATTCTCCAATCCCATCAGATCCCTCGGCCAGCCGAAGAAACTGATCTCTGTTCTTCCCATAACTAGGATGCTGTTTCTCTCACTTAATTTAGCGGCTTCCGCCTCCCAGTTTTCGGGCAGCCTGCCGGGGCTTTTAGGATTCATACGTTCCATTAAGGCTTCAAAGTCTCTCATTGTAGTTACAGGATGCTCAATAAAATGCGGAAAGACGGTATTATCTTTGAAAACTTCTTTTATTATGCCGTTTTCATCTCTTATCACCCGCTTCTCCCCGTCTTCGTAAAGCTCTTGTTCTTCAAAAGGCGGGTATAGTCTCGGTTTTGCCGGCGCGCGGTGATACTGGGTAATCCCCACGGCTTGCCACGGCTCCATGTCTTCCGGCATACCCTCCCTCTTCCAGCGACTCACTGTCTCAGGCCAGTATCCCCACTCGAACTGGCATAGCTCTTCAGGGTGCTCAAACTCAAAGATCTCTTTCAAGCTTTTCCTGTAATCCATGGAATCCTCTTCAATCCATATATATCTGGTAACGACGTTTTCTAAAAAAGCTCACCGGCTTAAGTCCCAGAACATAAAGAGACGGCAAGCCTGTAAAATTGATTTTCTATTTGAGCTCTCCAAGGTTCTCCTTTATTTTTGTAATTGCATCTATGATGTCGTTCATGTCCTTCTTTTCGCCCAGGAGCATCCATGTTGCGGGCATACCAACGGATTCTTCTTCGAAAATTCGTTCTGTAATGGGACAATAGATATCACTATAATCTTTACGCGGAGAGAAGAAGTAACTCGAGCGATAAGCCGGACCCTGGTCGGAGGGAGAGGCAAACAGGGTTATACCTTCAGCAGCCAAAGCCTCTTTGAAAGTATGCTTGGGAATATCTTGGAAATATCTTGAATCATAACGAAACAGGTAAGAATAATAGTTTTGCTCAAGGCTCTGCTCAAGTGCCTCCACACCTTCAATATCAATTAACTTCTGCTTTAGATATTCGGCATTCTCTACTCGTTTTAGCCTTAATTGCTCGAGATCCCGCAGCTGGGATTCCAGAACTGCCACTTGAAACTCCGTCATCCGGTAATTCCAGCCAAGGTTGCGTTTTCGAGTAGACAAAATTTTGTCCATTTGCCAACCCGGCCTGTGAGTTCCATATGGAGGATCGGAAATGTATTTATCGCTTGTTAGAACCATTCCTCCTTCTCCCGCGGTCATAAGCTTTGAGCGTTGGAAGCTAAAACAACCATATGCGCCAATACTGCCCACAAGCTTGCCTTTGTATCGTGAACCATGTGCCTGGGCGCAGTCCTCTATCACCGGTAGTCCATGTTTGTCGGCGATTTCCATGATCCTATCCATATCGCATACATAGCCTCCTATGTGTACTACTATGATAGCCTTCGTTCTCGAGTTGATCGCCTCTTCGATTTTATCAGGGTCGATGCAATAATTTGAGGGATCGGCATCAACGAATACCGGGTCAGCCCCTACGATGACAGGAGCTATATTGGTGGCGCACCATGTGCATGCAGGTGTTACAACCTCGTCACCGAATGTAACACCGAGGTTTCGCAAAGCAAGTTCCAACGCGGTCGAGCCGTTTGTAGTAACAATTGCATATTCGACACCGAAATACTGCGCAAGGTCTCTGGAAAAACGCTCTGAGCGCTCCGTTGCTCTATGCCCCCACACGCCGCTCCGCGCAACATCGGAGACAGCTTCCACAATCTCATCTGTTACGATAGGCCAATTAGTAAACGGCTCGGATCTGACGGGAGTTCCCCCTTTGGCGGCAAGTTTTGCCATGTTTGTCCTCCATGTCGATAATAGGCGTTGAAGTCTTATGAACAGGTCTAAAGATAGCATTGCACGGGTTGTTGTCAAAGATCAAATGATGGGGAAATTTTATAGCTGAATCGCCGCGTTTGTCTTAAGTGTAGGCATTTGCCGCCCTCGTTGACAGGAATTGGCTTCAGTCTATACTTGACGACTATGAATCCAAGGGACGTTGTGCTTCAGAATATTGAGTTTAGCGGCGAACACCGCGTTGGCTTTAACTTCACCAACGGTCGAGATAGGCGGAATGATTTTGTTTCCGTTGGTTGCCGTCCGGATGTGCAGTCAGATTCGTGGGTTGAAAACCAATTTGAGTATTATTGAGATATATGGGGGACAACCTGGAGACGGATACTCGGAAAGTCAGAAATTGGTGAAGTTTTCGAACCGGCTCTTTCTGACTGGAATGACCTGGATTCATACGAGCTGCCCAACCTGTCCGACGGCGCCAATTTTGATGGGGCGCGCAGGGCGGGAGAAAACACTACACATTTCCGGTGCGGCAATTTCTGGGGAATTGGATGGGTCTTCACCATTCCCCAGAGTCTGAGGGGACTGGATAACTATCTGGTGGATCTCATATCATCGGCCGATAGAGTGGCGGCATTGCACAATCGTATTGCAGAGCTTCTCGAGGGAGTTATAGACGGCTATGGAAGAGCCGGTATGGACGGTATCATGTTCGGCGAAGATTTGGGCTTGCAGGACAGGCTCATTCTTGGAAAGGAGCGGTGGAACATCATATTTCGGCCATTTTATGAACGCCTGTGCTCAAAAGCTCATGCCCACGGAATGAAAGTCATTCAACATGCGTGCGGGTTCAACTGGGAGCTTATCGATGATCTCTGCGATTCAGGAGTTGACTGCCTGCAGTTTGATCAGCCCCTTGTCTATGACTTGGAGCTGCTGGCTGAAAAACTGAAGCATCACCATGTCGGGTTATTTTCGCCTTGCGACATCCAATCGGCCTTGCCGACGGGAAACCGGCGGATCATAGAACGGGAGTGCCGTCGCCTCGTCTCGCTTTTCAAAGGCGGGCTTATTGCAAAGAATTATCCGGACCTCCACGGCATTGGGGTCACTGAAGAGTGGGACCAATGGGCGTACGACACTTTCGTCGATGAGGGCGAATACAGAGGTGGAGGGCCGAGCATATGAAAATCGGCATCGCAGACTATGGACTGAGAATGTGGTTTGGCGGCGGGGAGGAATTCGATCTCGAATTCACCCTTGCCGGCCTCAAGGAACTGGGCTACGAGGGAATCGAACGTTGTCGGGCAACGGATGCCGCCGATCTAGTTCGAGCCGCGGGAATATTTAGGCGGCTTCAAATGGATTTCGCGACTGTAACTGGGCCGGAACCAGAGAACTCCATCAATTGGACGGCAATCACCGGCAGGCAATACGTGTGGACAATGGGTAAGCCGCGGGATTTCGACGGATGTTGCCGGATGGCGAATTATCAAGCAAAACTCACGGCAAAATGGGGGATAAAGACCGCCCTGCACAACCACCTTGGAACTCCGATCGAATCCCAGAACGAGCTCGAGAGATTCCTCGAGTTTTGCCCCGATGTTGGACTTATTTTAGATACCGCTCATCTTGCCGCCGCAGAGGGTGATCCGTTGGAGGTTATAAAGAACTACCCGGATCGTTTGACCGCTATACATATTAAGGATTGGCTTGTCGTAGATGAGAGCATTAGCATCAAAGAGAGCTGGCCCAAAAGAGGCAGATTTTGCGCCCTTGGAGAGGGTAATGTGGATCTCGACAACGGGGCGGTCGTACGCGCACTACTGGAAGTAGGATACGACGGGTGGATTTTTGTCGAGCAGGACACACACCTGCAGGATCCGATGATCGATCTAGATGCAAATCGCAGATATCTGAATAACGCCGGGATTTAAGCCNGCGTGCATACGAGGGCATGAAGGATGAAATATGAACCGCAAAGCTGAGCTTGCAGACATCGATCTAGTTGATTTTGGCCTCCCGTCGGCTGAGCCGCAGATTTCGGCGGAGCTCTACCTTCGGCGTATCTCAGGCCTTGTTGAACGGGCACGAAATGAGCACTTCGATTTTTTTATTGTATACGGCGACAGGGAGCATTTTGCCAATATGCGATATCTGACCGGCTACGATCCCAGATTTGAAGAGGCTTTATTTATCCTGCCTGTAGCAAATAGCGATTCGAGAAAGCCGCTCCTTCTCGTGGGAAATGAAGGGCTGGGCTACGCAAATAGCAGCCCAATTATTGATGAAATGGATGTAGTCCTCTACCAAACCTTTAGTCTCCTTGGACAGGATCGCAGCGAGAGCGATAGTCTCGCGGAGATTCTCGCGGACGCCGGCATCGGCGAAAAATCCTCTGTAGGAACCGCGGGTTGGAAGCACTTTGACGACCGTGAGTTTGAAAACCCGGATACTGTGCTCGACTGTCCATCTTTTATTGCTGACGAATTACGATCGGCTACGGGCGATAAGGCTCATGTCAAGAACGGCAACTATATTCTTATGGACTCATCAGCCGGGATGCGGTCCATAAATGAAATTGAGCAACTTGCCTGCTTTGAGTTCGCCGCAAGCCGTGCGTCTCTTGGAGTAAAGAACGTCCTGTTTGGGCTTACTCCCGGAATGAGCGAATATGAAGCGGCCCATCTTCTTGGACTCACGGGGATGCCGCTTTCATGCCACGCGATGCTTTCCTCGGGTAACCGGGCCTTCCTTGGCATGGGGAGTCCTTCCTCCAACCTAATACAACCCGGAGATGCGTTCACGGCGGCCGTCGGCCTCTGGGGCGCACTCACCTGCCGTGCCGGGTTTGTTGTCGAGTCACCGCTTGAGCTCCCGGAAAACATTAGGGATTATGTGGATAAGCTTGTTGCGCCGTATTTTCAGGCCATAGCGGCATGGTACGAAAGCGTAGGCATCGGGGTCACGGGTGGCGAATTATACAAAACCATTCACGACCGCATAGGAGATCCGTTTTTCGGTGTCGCGCTCAATCCCGGCCATCTGATTCACCTCGACGAGTGGGTCGACTCCCCAATCTACAAAGACTCTTCTGAGGTGCTCAAATCGGGAATGGCGTTGCAGGTTGATGTGATACCTGCCACTGGAACGGACTATTTTACCACGAACATAGAAGAGGGAATTGCCCTCGCAGACGAGGCAACACGAGATCAGTTACGAGAGGACTATCCGGATGCTTGGGCCCGCATAGAAGCCCGCAGGGACTTTATGCTACAAGCCATAGGTATCAGACTAAAACCGGAGGTTTTGCCTTTTTCGAATATTCCCGCGTATTTGCCGCCATTTTTGCTGGCTCCACGGAGGGCGATGCGGCTGACCGGCGCATAACAGCTACCTGACTTCGGCCGCCGTAGGTATCTCTGAGGGCACCCGAAGCCCCAATCCACCGAGGATTTCGAGCCACCAACTGGGCAAGCCGGAATGACACATCATCTTCAGTTGGGAAGAAGGGTGGGTAAAAGCCAAAAACGAGGCGCGTAGGTAGAGACGCATAAACCCGAACTTTTCCCGGATAAATCTATTCTGATGGTTGTCCCCGTACTGGGTGTCACCGATTATAGGATGACCGATATGCTTGAAATGTCGTCGTGCTTGGTGCCGCCGGCCACTTTGGAGCACGATTTGGGTCAACGAAAACCATCCCTCCTGATAGATCCCAACCGGCTCATTGAGAACGGACTGATCGAGGCACGACGCCACGGATACTGCATCGACTGCCTTTGCGCCCTGATACGGGGAAAGGGGATGCGCTATAAGTATGGAACTATCCATGTGTCCTCGCACGATTGCCAGGTAGCGTTTTGTCACTTTTCTCAATCGAAATTGCGCCGAGAGCGTTGCGGCTGCAGTTTTGGTACGCGCAAACAGCACCAGGCCCGACGCCGGCCGATCTATGCGGTGGACATTAAACATGGTTGTGCCATATTCTGCTTCTAGGTAGGTTCTGCAATCGGGGAGTTTCCTGTCCAGGGCGCTTGGATGAACAAACATGCCCGGGGGCTTAAGAACCACGCATATGTCATCGTCTGCAAAAAGGACTTTACATTGTGATTCGCAAAAAGGCCTATTCATCAAGTTCTATCTTGCTCCGGTTTGCCAGACGTAGTATTGTACATTCATCATGAGCTGGAGCATAGGCATTGAAAGAGCCTAAAGAAGATCCCAAAGGGGGAGATGACCCGAGTACTCCACGTTGGCTGGCTGGGTATTTCCTTATATCCGAGGTAGAGCTTACCGATCCAAGCTTCCAGCAAACGGTAATATTGCTCATTACCCATGATGAAAAAGGCGCCCTCGGGCTTGTAATCAACAGAAAGCTCGAGGTCACGCTGGGGCAGGTGGTAACAGAGTTTGAAGATACGGACGCCGGGAAGCTATCCATATACCAAGGGGGGCCGGTACAGCCCCAGTATCTTTTTACCATTCATTCAGGGTTGCCAGACATTTTGAGGAGCAAACAGGCTTCTTCACCCCTCGAGCAGGTTGTATTTGAACCGGTTTTTCCAGTTCTTACGGAGTTTTTAAAAGGCGATTGGCAAGAGTTGCCGGAGGATGCTAGACCTCCCATAAATCTCTATTCAGGCTACGCGGGATGGAGCCCGGGACAGCTCGAGACGGAGATGCTCCGCGGAGCGTGGATCGTGCGCCCCGCCGCAGTAAAACATATTTTTTCAGCGAATCCTCAAGAGGAATGGCGCCAAGCTCTTGGCGAGTTGGGAGGTATGCATAAAATTATCGCTGAAACCGGCTTTAAACCTTCGATGAATTAATCAGTAGTTTCAAGAACTCACCGGAAGTCCCTACTTTGATGAGGCGGCTTTTTTATGTTGAGCTTAGGTTTCCATGCTTTTTGTACAATAAGGTAAACTACCCCTTTATCCGCCTGTATTTTTCCGGAGACGCCCAAAAATGTATTTGCAAGGATTACGGTCCGGAATTGCTCAAACGTACGCTTCCAAACAATGCAGTTTACAAATCCAGATTCATCTTCAAGAGTTATAAACAGAACCCCATTTGCCGTCTCCGGAATCTGTCTGCAAATGACAAATCCGGCATATGAAACCTTGGATCCGGCTTTATTTTGATTGAGAGTAAATGCATCAGGGAGCCCAGTCTCAGCAAGCTGATTTCTATACGGCTCAAGGGGGTGCCCGTTTGTGCTATGCCCGGCAAATGCATGGTCCCAAAGAATCCGTTCTTCATCCCGTAGATCGGAGAACTTTAGCAAAGGCTCACTGACATCAACAATTGCATTTCTTTTTTTGGGGTCATCCCGCTTTTGATATTCATCACTGACAAGGGTCTTCCAATATGCCGATCTTCTATCAAGTCCAACCGAAGCGAGTGCACCACTTTGAGCAAGGTTTTGTAGAATGTTTGATCTCAGGCGAGTGAGTTTTATAAACTCTTCTAAATTGCTGAATGAATTATCTCTGGCATGTTGAATGCTCTCAAAATCACCTTCTCCCAATCCACGTATAAATCGCAATCCCATTCTTATTGCATACCTGTGCCCATAGCGCGTAGAGTCGCTTGGCTCCTCAAGAAGGCAATACCAATCACTTTTTTGAATATCAACCTGGAGAAACTCTATCCCATGGCGTTTTCCATCCTGCACAATGGTCGCAGGGGAATAAAATCCCATGGGCCAGGCATTAAGCAGAGCACAGGTAAATACTTCTGGATAATGGCACTTCAACCACGCTGTGCAATAGGCTATGTGTGCAAAGCTCGCGGCATGGCTTTCCGGAAATCCATATTCACCAAATCCGCGTATCTGCTCAAACACCTGCTCGGCAAACTCACGCTTAATATCGTTGGCAAGCATTCCTTTAATAAGCTTTTCTTTGTGCCTCTCTATACTCCCCTGCCTTTTCCATGCAGCCATGTCACGACGTAACTGATCAGCCTCTCCAGGGGTATATCCGGCAGCAGTAACGGCAAGCTTCATTACCTGTTCCTGAAAGAGTGGCACTCCAAGAGTTTTTTTCAGAACGGGCTCCAAGGATGGATGGGGATAGCTCACCTCCTCCTCCCCATGTCTACGTTTTAAAAAAGGATGAACCATTCCACCGGCAATAGGTCCCGGCCGAACTATGCTTACCTCTATCACAATATCATAATAGGTGCGCGGTCTAAGACGCGGGAGCATCCCCATCTGCGCGCGGCTTTCAACTTGAAACACCCCTACGGTGTCACTCTCACACAGCATATCAAAGGTTTTGGAGTCCTCTTTGGGGATTGTTGCCATAGAAAGGTTTTTTCCAAACTGCTTCTGCAGAAGATCAAATGCATAATGAAGTTGGGTCATGGCACCAAGCCCGAGAAGATCAACTTTGAAAAGACCCAACTCCTCAACATCATATTTATCCCACTGGATAACGGTTCTCTCAGGCATAGTTGCATTTTCAATAGGAACTAGATGATAGATAGGCTCACTCCCCAAGATAAAACCACCAGGATGGATGGAAAGATGACGTGGAAAGTCACGGATTTCTTGAATCAACTCAGTAAGCAATACTAGACGGTCCGCGTCGCATGAAAGGTTTGTTTCTTTTAGTACCTCTTCTACACTACCCCCACGGAATGATGTAAGCTTTGAAAGCATGTCCAAGCCCGTCGATGGGAGTCCAAGCACTTTACCAACTTCTCTGATGGCAGACTTTCTTCTATATCGGATCACATTTGCCACCATGGCTGCTCTATCCCTGCCATATTTTTCATACATGTGTTGGATTACTTCTTCTCTTCTTCTATGCTCTATATCCAAATCGATATCAGGGGGCTCAGCGCGTTCCCTTGAGAGAAACCGCTCAAAAAGCAGATCCATCTGTACCGGATCAACCGCCGTAATTCCCAAACAATAACAAACTATTGAATTTGCAGCCGATCCTCTTCCCTGGCAAAGCACGCTCCTATCCTTGCAAAATTGAACAATATCCCACATGGTGAGAAAATAGCCGCAGTAGTCCAGCTGTTCGATAAGCTTAAGTTCTTTTACGATTTGAGATTTGGCCGATTCAGAGATTACGCTGCCATATCTCTCCTCAGCACCTTTCAATGTTAGCTCCTCCAACCATTGGGCAGTTGTGAATCCCTGTGGCAAAAGCTCAGAGGGATATCGATACACGAGCTCATCCAGGGTGAAAATACATTGATCGGCAATTTGTTCAGTCAGCTCTATCGCTTCCGGTATATCAGCGTATAGCTTGGCGATATCAGCTGGATTTTTAAGATCGTGCTCAGCATTTTGAGTGAGCAATTGTCCGGCGTCATGGAGCAATACACCCTCACGGATACATGTCAAAACATCCTGAAGACGGTTTCTGCTCCTGTCATGATAGAGAACTTCCGTAGCTGCAATAAGTGGGATTGAGAATTTTATTGAGAGATATCGTCTGAGAGCTTCTTCAGGTATATCCGATTCTTCATAGTGTCTTGGAAGTGCAAGATAGATGCGTCCAGGAAAAGCCTCCGTAAGAAATTTGTACACATCATGAGAAATTGCGCCGGCATTCCGAGCGATTATAGCTATTAGATCCTCATTGTAGCTGCAAACCTCCTCCCAGCTTACGCTGCATACTCCCTTTTCATTCCTAAGTCTTCCCTGAGATACAAGCCGGCAAAGGTTTGCATAGCCTTCTCTGTTTTTTACAAGCAGTACTACGGTAGATTCATCTGCTACGGTCATTTCAGACCCGATGATAAGCTTTACACCATGGGTTTTTGCTGCAACATGAGCTCTCACTATTCCATATACTCCGTTGCGATCAGTAATGGCGATGGAAGCATATCCGTTCTGAGCACAACGCAAGATTAACTCATCAGGATGGCTTGCTCCTTCTAAAAAAGAATAGTTGGTTTTGCACCAGAGAGGGATAAATGAACTACTCAAGAGACAATTCCTTGAAACTTCCAGGTTTTGTCTAAGGAATCATAGAAAACCCAGTGCAACGTATCATCAGAACCATGAAGGTAATAATAATCTCTTACAGATTCTCTTTCCCACCAGTTTGTTTGGATTTTATATGGCCCCCCAGATATTAAGAGCTGTTGATCTTTCATTGCTGAGAATTGGGGGAATCGCTCTTTTACTTGCCCATTCAGTTTTGCTCCGGAAATTGGACTTCTGTACAACCTTCTTACCATTTTCTGTTTTTGCTGCTGTTTTTTGACGTCATTTTGTGTAGCGAGTTTAGGACTCTCTACGTCGATCCATTCAAATTGATTTTCAGGCTGATATTCAGATTTTATTCTTGCTATTTGCACCGAGTTATTACCCAATTCAGCGCGAAGCATAGCAAACACTTCAGCACCATCAGCCTGAGATCTATTGTGGTTTTGATGAAATAAAAGTTCTTGAGTTCCATGTTGCTCAATTCTTTCAGCCATGAGCTCAATCCGCGTGATACCTGCTGAAACAGTAAATCCGTTCAATCGTAGACTCAACAATCGATAAATCACTGCAGGACGTACGGTTGGCTTTGCAGGAGAGATAGTCTGCTCAATCTTCTCCCCTGACTCAAGAACAATGCGGAAAATAAGCGCATGTATAAGCTCATTGTGTTTCATCACATCAGTAATTAGATGATCAAGGAGCTCTCTAAACTCATGCAGAATGGTTTGAAGATTTTTCACCTCAGGCTGGAAATTCCTGCTACCTATATATTTTTCACGAAACTCAAGATGTTGAAGAGGATACCGTTGTTTGCTTGAGGCAAAATTATGCCAAGTACAGATATCTTTTGAAAATCGTTGTTTTACCCCACCATCAGGTAGGCTAATAAATGCTCCAACTGTTTCTATCCCAAGATCCTTGAGTTGATGTGCAGCTTTTGGTGACATAGGAAGAAGGGTGAGCGGGGTGAATCTTGAATACCGCTCCTCTTCAAGACGAGAGTAAAATATTAGAGGATGTTTTGCTCGCTTTGCTCCGATGAAGCTCCCAAACCTTGTAAATCCGATACAGATTCTTGATACAAAGTTTTCATCCTCGAGCCTATTTTGCAACTCATCAATCCAACCAGATAAATTTGTATACAGTCTCTCAAAACCTGCGGCATTTACCCAAAATACACCCGGATAAAGCGAGAAAGGTTCAATCTCCGGACTAAAATCATGAAGGCAATTGATTACTTCTTGATTCCCGGCTGCTATTTCCTCTTCCATCACAACTCCCGCATGAAGTCTTGGCTCAATGGTCAAGGCCGCAGAATATCGCATGCCTGTTATTACCCCGGAATCTCTCGCTCTTTTATTCATCTCAAGGATGATCCCTGACGGCTTATCCTCTGTTACCACAACAACCGGCATATCCTTCCAAAATGGATTTTTCTTTACCAGGAGCTGCAAAGAGAAACAAGGGAGATTAACACAAGCCATCCGGACCATAAAAACGCTCCGAAAATTCCCAGCCGGGTGCAGTTTTTTTGTCTTTACAGGCTTCTAACACACATTGAAAAGCGTTCTCACCAAGAGCAGAACGATAACTATGAAACCTGAGGGATATAATTGATCCGAGGGAAAAAGACACGGCTTTTTCTTGCTGTGCAATAAAGAGAAAGGCGACCCGATGAAGATCAGCAAAACGGGCAAGCTTACCGAGTCTTCCCTGATCGATAATTGCATGCGGGTGTAAATCTAAAACTACTAAACCAAATGCGTTTGATCTCAGCACATGTTCAGCTGCACGAACCGCGGTTTTAAGGTCTGGTGCCCAAACCACTGGCAGAGCGTCAAGATCAACACCGTTTGCATCAAAATCAGGAGGGAAGAAGACTGATTCACAGGCGGAAATCCAAACTACGGGTTCTTCATGTGCTTGTGCTTCTCTGATGATTAGGGAAATAAAAGATAACACCGGCGCACTTGGAGCTGCACTCAATTCTGTTATTCTACCAACAAGATTGCCCAATGAGAATTGTTCAAGATCCACATGGGATTTTTCCAAGAGAGCTCTGGCTTTTACCACTTTAGAACTTTGAAGAACACCCACGGAACACCTCTTTTATTCCCAACCTGACAGCCAGCCCCAGATCCAAATCAATGAAGGCTTTCAGAGAAAATTATACTTAACATGCGTATAGGTGTCAAGTGAAATTTTCTTATTCCCCTCACTCTGTCACCAGCTTCAAAATGGTCCATACCACCGAAGTGACTAACTTTCCATAGGCGGCTTCACCCTTAGTCCGTGCTGTGATACTGTGCAATGATTTTTTTACGGAGTGCTATTATGCAGAATGCCAACATTTATCGTAGACGGATAACGCAGTTTATTGATCGAATTTATGCACAACGATATTCGCATCCTCAACCTCTCACCACGTCCTACATCTATAACCAAAACAAACCAATCCCCTTTTCTGAAGTACATTCAAAGAAGTTCAAACCAATAAAAGTCGGCGCGCAATGGGGCAAAATTTGGGGAAGCGCATGGTTCAAAGTGGAAGGGACGGTACCAAAAAGCCACGCGGGCAATGAAGTGTATGCCCTGGTTGATATAGACGGTGAAGCGTGTGTTTTTCTCAACGGCGTACCGCATCGGGGTCTAACACATAAGAGCACCAAAGAAGGCCCCCATCTCAAACGGCGTATTCCCGTCGGCAATCCAGCAAAGGAAGGGCAATCGGTATCGATACTCATAGAAGGAGCGGCAAACGGTCTGTTTGGTAAACAGCATAACGACACTTTCTATCTCAAACAGGCGGAGTTGGCAATCTTCCATAGAGACATATGGGATCTATCAATAGACTGCCAAATCCTCATTGAGTTGGCCGCAGCTCTTCATGAAGATTCGCCAAGAGCAAAAAAAATAATCTTTGAGCTGAATAAAGTTGCAAATACGTGGAACGACGGAGAAAATATTGCAGCTTGCAGAAAAATCACAAAGGATCTTCTCTCCTTACGTGCAAATGTCAGTGACTGCACAATATGGAGCATTGGGCACGCCCACATAGATCTCGGCTGGCATTGGCCGGTGCGGGAAACCAAACGAAAAGGTGCGCGGACATTTTCAACGGCCCTGAGAATGCTGGAAGAATATCCTGAATACAAGTTCGGTGCGAGCCAGCCGCAACTCTATGAATGGATGAAGGACGAATATCCCGAATTATACTCCCAAATAAAGGCTGCGGTGCGTCAAGGTAGATGGGAGCTGCAGGGGGCCATGTGGGTAGAGCCGGACATGAATATCACCGGCGGGGAATCACTAATTCGCCAATGTTTGTACGGTAAGCGTTTCTATCAGACCGAGTTTGGACAGGACGTTCGCAATCTCTGGCTGCCGGATGTCTTTGGTTACAGCGCGGCACTCCCCCAAATCCTCAAGAAAGCGGGCGTGGATGTTTTTATGACCCAAAAGATATCGTGGAATGAGACAAACGTTTTTCCTCACCACACTTTTTTATGGGAGGGAATTGACGGCACAAAAATCATGACTCATTTTCTACCCACCAACAACTATAATGTGACAAATCAGCCTAAACAGCTTATCGATGCACAGAAGAGATTTGCTCAAATAGATATTCAGGACGACTTTTTAAACTTATTTGGCATTGGGGACGGCGGCGGCGGGCCTTCACGATCCCACATAGAACGAGGTATTCGTCTGCAAAACACCGAAGGAAGCCCAAAGGTGAAATTTGCCTTTGCCGATGCATTTTTCAAAAAGATTGCCAAAACAAAACATAAAGACTTGCCTCTTTGGTGCGGTGAGCTCTACCTCGAGCTGCACAGAGGCACCCTTACCACCCAAGGGCGGATGAAACGCTACAATCGACTGCTCGAGCAGAAACTGCACGACGTCGAGTTTTTTGCGTCCCTCACTGACTCTTGGCCAAAGGACGAGCTCGACGGGGTGTGGAAGGACACTTTGCTCAACCAGTTTCACGATATATTGCCTGGATCTTCGATTGCTTGGGTTTACAGGGATGCCCACGCTGTGAGCGAAAAAAACTTGCGAGTGCTTGCCAACGTAGAGGAGCGGGCCCTCAGAGCAATCTTTGGAAAGAGTGAGAACGCCGCCGCTTTTGTGGTGCTCAACAGCATGAGTTGGGATAGACAATCTGTCATAACTCTACCGGCTCCTTCAAACCACAATTACCGGGTGATGGACGCTTTAGGCAATGAGCTCGAATCAGTCAGAAGAAAGGGGGACATTGACGCTGTGACAAATTTGCCCTCACTGGGCTATACCACCGTGCGACTCGAGAAGGGCGATAGCTCGTCTGTTGCCAACGGAGTAACTTGCACAAAAAACGGACTCGAGAATGCATTTGTGCGAATAAAGCTCGCGACGGATGGAACCATATCATCGATTTTTGACAAGACGGCCAAAAAAGAGCTCATTAGAGAAAGCGCCAACAAGCTACTGCTCTGGGAGGATCTGCCCTATTCTTGGGACGCTTGGGACGTCAGTCATTACTACCGAGAGACGACACCGAGACAAGCGGCGCTCGCGAGCCGATCGGTCGTTGAGAGCTCGCCGATTCGCGGCGTGGTTGAGCAGACGCTGACGGTGGGCACATCCACGATCGAACAGAGGATAATCCTTGAAAAGCATTCCCCGCTTATCAAAATAGAGAATCAGGCTGAATGGAAGGAGTCAAACAAGCTGCTTAAAGTCCATGCCGACACTACCGTGCATTCACGGCACGCCACTTTTGAGATTCAGTTTGGTCAGCTCGAGCGCACTACCCACGAAAATACGTCGTGGGACCAGGCCCAATTTGAAGTATCTGGGCAGCGGTACGCAGATCTTTCGCAGGAGGACTACGGCATAGCTTTACTCAACGACTGCAAATACGGCTACTCAGTTTACCACAACTCCATCGAGCTGTCGCTTTTGAGAAGCCCCAAGCATCCCGACCCGGAAGCAGACATGGGAGCTCATCAGTTTACATATGCATACCTTCCCCATAGCGGCTCGATTGCTCACTCTCATGTGTTTAGGGCGGCGCATGAACTGAATAGCCCTGTATCGGTCCGTGGTGTTGGTCGCCCGCCGACGAGGCTCGAGCGGAGCTGGTTCAGGATAAAGGGCGAGCACGTCAAAATTGAGGCCATCAAGAGAGCGGAGAGCCAAAAAGGGATTGTTCTCAGGCTGTATGAAACAGCCGGATTGGACGCGACGGTCACTCTCGAGGCGGACAACGAGTGGCAATCGGTATCCGAAACGGATCTCATGGAGAATCCTCTGAAGAAAATCGGCAAAAAGGGCAAAAGCCTTGTTCTCTCATTTGGGCCGTTTGAGATAAAAACACTTCTTTTGGGATAGCTAAAAAAGACGCGCGGGTAATCGGCGTCTTAATATTCGCCCGTCTAGGAATTGCCTACGATTCACGCATAAAGCTTTGCACTATTGAATCTATGTCGTCCTGCTCGATGAAACTCTTTCGCTCGAATGCAAGTTCTTGATTCGATTCTTTTAGCTTCCGAATCAGACTGTAGATCACCACGAGAAGCATTTTTACTCCGGCGCTCGGGAATTTCCTGATAAAGTCGAGGAGCTCCTCACGGCCAATGCGGAGGAGAGTCGTATTATCGCTGCTCACAATGTTGGCAGCCTGCTTTGCAAAAGAAAATATTCCTGCTTCGCCAAATATGTCACCTTCACCGATGGCGCTGATGAAAATGTCCTTGCCGACGTTCTCGCTCAAGATTACGTTCACGTTTCCTTCAAGAACCGTATAAAGGTAGGGACTCACCTCTCCTTCCGATACAATGCGATCTTTAGCTTTGTAATGAACTACATCTGAAACCGCCAGTGCCTCCTTGAGGGCGTCCTTTTTAAGATATTTGAACAGCACGCTCCGCTGCAGTCTCTCAAGTAGATAATTCTCATCGCCGTTTGCCATATTGTACCTCTGTAGATGATTAATGTGAGCCTGTTATACCTCTGTATATAGCACAGAAAATAGATTTAACAGTCGAGCAGCCGAAATCCATGGAGGGCTCTACTCGCGCAGAAGCACGCACACCGGCTTTGGCACATTTACCTCACATCCGGTGGGAGCGGGCATGCCATTCTCGTCAAGGGAAAGCACCACAATATTATCGCTGTCCTGATTTGCCGCCAGAATATACCGCCCATCAGGCGTGACGGCAAAATTTCTCGGTGTTCTTCCTTCAGTTGAAACCACGCCGACAAAGCCGAGCTTTCCGGATGCCTCGCTGATGCGAAAAATCGCAATAGAGTCGTCCCCGCGGTTGGACGAATAGACAAAGCCTCCGCTGGGGTGTACATGAATATCGGCCGAATGAGATTCACCTTGAAAGTCAGCGGGCAAGGCGCTCACAGTCTGCACGGCATCAAGCCGCGAACCCGGTCGGTAGGCAAAGACGGTAACTGTTGATGAAAGCTCATTTACGCAGTAAACGATTGAGCCATTAGGGTGATACGCCATGTGCCTGGGACCGGAGCCCGGTGCAACCGCCCCTGAGTGTTGGTTTTCAGCGCTAAGCTCGGCAGTCTCTTCATCCATCAGATATGTGATTACACGATCTACACCGAGGTCCGCCACGAGAACTCGCTTGCCCTCGGGGTCCACGTTGACCGAATGGGCGTGGGGGCCCTCCTGCCTATTAGGATTAACGCTCGATCCTTTATGTTGGACCGTATGAACTTGAGGATCAATTATGCCGTCCTCGGACACCTTCATAGATGACACAGTTCCCGATAAATAATTCGCCGCTAAAACCTGCCGGCCGAGAAAAGCAGTTGCCAGGTGGCAGGCCGACGACCCTCCCGACGGTACTCGGCTCAATTCAGAAAGTGTTCCATCGTCTAGAATTTTAAGAGAGACAACCATGCCCTCGTGTTCTTCTGCCACAGAATAAAGTACCGGCTTTTGAGAATCTAAAACCATAAATGAAGGATTCTCGATTGTTGCCGCGAGGCCTTTAAGCTCAAGGGTTCCTGCTGAGGGATCAAAACTCGCCCTATAGATACCCTCGCTATTTGAGTCTTTGGTATAAGTACCGATGTAAACATCCATAATCAGCTCCTGTGTTCTATGAAATGCCTATTTTTGCCTGAATCGCTGTAATGGCAATAGTGTACACGATGTCCGTGACGGTTGCTCCCCGACTTAAGTCGTTCGCCGGCTTATTTAGTCCCTGCAAAACTGGACCGATTGCGGGAACGTTGGCCGTCCGTTGCACGGCCTTATATGCAGTATTGCCGGCGTCAAGATCCGGGAATATATACACGGTTGCCTTCCCCGCGACCTCGCTGTCCTTGTACTTCACCATGGCGACTTCAGGTGAAATTGCCGCGTCGTATTGAAGCGGCCCTTCGATTAGGAGGTCCGGCCGACGCCTTTTTGCTATTTGGGTTGCAGTTCTCACCTTGTCCACATCCTCACCCTTGCCTGACTCCCCCGTTGAATACGAGAGCATCGCCACCACCGGCTTGACACCAAAAGCGCTTGCGGTTTCCGAGCTCGTAATAGCGATATCCGCCAGTTCTTCTGCGGATGGATTGGCCACCAGGGCACAGTCACCGTAAACGAGCACCTGCTCAGGCATGCACATAAAAAACACACTTGATGCGAGAGACACCTCAGGCTTTGTCCGGATGAGTTGAAGCACGGGTCTCAAAGTGTCGGCAGTGGAATGGGTCGAACCCGACACGTACCCGTCTGCATCCCCGCGATACACCATTAGCGCTGCGTAGACAACTGGGTCAAGCACTGAGTCTCTCGATCTCGCCAAAGTCACTCCTTTGTGCTTTCTCAATTCATATAATGTTTGGGCATATTCCTCCAGACGATCAGGCTCGTCTTTGAGATGATCAAAGACGGTAATCTCATCGATATTGACCGCCTCTCTCCTCGCCACATCATTGATGGACTCCCGGTCGCCAAGGAGAATCACATCGCACACCTCGCGACGCCGAATCTCCTTTGCCGCCTTGAGTATTCTCGGCTCGGTTCCCTCCGGAAGAACGATTCTGGAACTGGTCTCTTTAGCCATCTCTAATATACGATATTGAAACATACGAGGTGTTACGACATCGGTCTTGACCGAGCCGAGTAAATCGTGGATTCGTCGGATATCTACATTCCACTGCACTGATTGACGAACCAGAGATATCTTCTCGTCGTCGTCCTGAGAAAGCTCCCCCTTAATCTGATTAACCTTGAGAGCGGTGACAAATGTATCGTCCCGTACTGATAAAATCGTAAGTCCCGCATCTGCAATTCCTTCAATAAGTGTCCTGACGTTGTTGCCGGGTCGCAATCCGCCGGTGAGAATGATTCCAGAATAATCGGGAAAATAGCGGGACTTATGGGCACTCAAAACCGTAAAGATATGTTCCACACGATCGCCGGGAGTAATGATGAGATAGCCGTCACGGTCTCTAATATATTCGAGGGCGTTTTCCGGCGTCATGGCAAGGATTTTTGTATCAGTAACCACCCTGTTCATATTGTCGCCCCGGATCAAAACCTCCGCGCCGAGGCTCTCCATTACCTCCGCGAGTCGCGGGCCCGAGAGGACCGGATTGTTTTCAATCACGCCAAACAGCTGGATATTCTGCCGTTCGAACCCACTTTTGAGCTTTCTTTCATCTTCTCGCGGATGTTCTGATGCAAATCGATTGACAACGACGCCCAACAGCGTGCACCCGTGGTCTATAAATGATTCAGCATACTCGGTGGCGTTGTGCACGATATCATCAACAGTTTTCTCATATCCCGGCGTAACCAGGAGTACCGGCGCCACCAGATTCTGGGCGATATCGGCGTTGATATCGAACTCAAGAGCTGATACTGCGCTCGTGTAATCTGTTCCTTCAATAAATACGGCATCTTTGTCATCTGCAACCACGCGGAAACTCTCAAATATATGCTCAAAGAGCATATCCTTGTTTTGCTGCGCTTCTGTAAGGGACATTGGATTAATGTGCTTGATTTCTTCAGAAAGATCGAAAATGGATTTCACTAGATAGGCGTCTTCATCCCGATCACGCCCGGGCTGGTACCGCTGTCCTACCGGCTTCATATAGCCGACGCGGGGAACGATTCCCTGCAGTGCGCTCATCAAACCGATAGTAATAAGGCTTTTGCCGCTTCCCTTTTCGGTTGACGCAATAAAAATCTTGACGGCCATGATCTCGATACCCCCGAACACTATCCGCGCCGCAAGCGTTGATCATTGGATTCAAGGAGGATAGCGTTTCCTCTATTCTAGATACCAATATAGGTGCGGGGATACTATTCGTCTACCCGAACAAGAATTCAATAAGCGAATGCCAATTCTCCTGCCAAAATCCTAAAAGCCGGCCGCGGATCATCCGAAAAGGACCGGGAACAAAAAGCATACGACGGCGGTCCAAATCATGAAGACCGGAAGGTATAGAGTTTGCCATTTCACCAGGGCGCGGAATCCCCGGCGCCGTATGAGAAATCGCGCGTAGAGAACCAAGCCACCCGCAAGATTTGCCAGCAACACGATGTTTTCTCCGAGGGCCGCGGTTCTATTCGGCGTAAATCCAAACTCGTCGATTCTGCCAAGGATCGCCTGCAGCGCAATTGCGTTGGCGACGAGTGTTGCGAGTATAAGCGCTGTATGCAGATAGTCGACGATGCCAGGCTCGATCCGTTCATCCCGCGCCGAAATTATGTAGAGTAGCATGGCGAGGATTAACGCGAGAAGCAGATCAAATCCGATGAGAATGTCTCGGTCTGCAATAAGCGAGCTTCCCGTTATCGCGGTAGTTGCCAAAAAAGCGCAGAGCAGCAGCAGGAAAAGCGGGCTGAAGATCTTTGCTAAAACAGGCGCCATATTTTCAATAATGTTTTTTTTGGCATATGCGAGATAAACCGCCACGACGGGAGCCGCAGCTCCGCCTATGACCATAATGTACCGCTCTATGACCTCATCAAGGTTTATCGATATCGCGGAGAAGAGCATAATGGTCATCCCCATCAGCACTGCGCCGCAGCAGAGAATGAGAAAGAGATAAATTAGAGCTTCACCGGAAAATCTTAGATAGTCCATCCATCGGTCGGCATCAGCCCAGTCAGGACCCGCAAAAAGTAAACCCACCGCAAACCAGAGCATGATTGGCTGATGTATGCCGATGAGTAGATCGTAGTTTTGGAGAGCATAGGCCGGATAGAGATTTGCGATGGCCACCGTAATAAGAAACATCGTGAACGTGATTATGGTAACGCGCATGGAACGATTGAGCTTCCAGAGAAAATAGCAGCCGATCGTCGGGGCAATGAATACTGAAGCGTTTCTGACGTAAAATAGCTCGTCACCGTCAAATAGATGGATTCCAAATAGCTCCGGCAATTTCGAAAGTCCTCCGGCAAAGAGCGCCATAATGATAACCAGGCCGATTTCGCGTCTCGATTTCCACTTCGATTTTGGATCAGCGGGCTCAAACATGAGCTGTTTCCAAAGTAACCGCGAGTGTATTTTTGAATATTCTCCGGCAACGGCATCGGCTTTGCCGGTCCTTCCCACCGCGACAAGAAACGCTTCTTCAGTGGACAGGCTTGTATCTTCCAAGGCGGTTATTTCATCGCGCAGATGGCTTTCCAGTTCCTCCAAGTCATCGTCGGTAAAATCTCCGTGGGACTGCATGTAGGATGTCCATCTGCCTATCTCTCTATCCAAATCGATCATAGTCTGCCTCCTCCCTGTGACGCGTTCTTAGGACGTGCTTTTCATCGTGCTCGTTTGTGCAATTGATCCCAGATTTTTTGCATGGTAGCCTGCACCGAACTCCACTGGGCTATTTGATTACTAAGTTCTTCCCTGCCCGCCGCAGTAATGCGATAATATTTTCTCTTCCGACCGGAATCCGACACCCCCCAATACGACTCAACAAACGTCTGCTGCTCGAGCCGGTGCAGAACCGGATAGAGCATGCCGTCGGTCCAGTTGAGCTCTTCTTCAGAAAGCTCCCTAACCGCTTTTATGATTGCGTACCCGTAGCTTTCCCCTATGCTGAGAATCGAGAGCACGAGGGGAGTCGACGATGCTGCGACAAGTTCCTTGGATACCATGTGTACCTTACATAGAAATACTATGCATAGAGGTGCTATGTATGTCAACCCGGTGTCCCATAGGGAAAGGTTGCTGCGAATAGCTCACGTTTATGTCAGTAGCTGGGGGATCTCCTCAGGTAAGTAGTGACGTGCGCGAAAGACGGCATTGTCGACCTCGCCAAAGTATGGGTTGATGTACTCCCAGACGACTTCTCCGTCAACGGTCACCTGGAACATCCGGCCGAAGATCCCATCAGTGACCAATGTGTTGCCGTTGGCCAGCCGCTGAGCGCCGCTTATAAAAAGCGAGTAGAAAGAAAACCGCCACGGATCTCGGTATTCCCAGACAACCGTGTTGTTGGATGGATTAATCTCTACCACTCGCGAAAACGTAGAGTGCATGTCACTTCGAAATATGCCGTTATCAAAGACGAGAATGTGCCCGTTGGCGAGCATGCTGGCGTCGTGCTGGCCGGATACCGTCTCGTGCCCAATCGACCAGACAATGTCACCGGTTTCCTTAGAAATGATCGCGATCGTGGATATATGCCTGAAGCTCACGAGCACCCGGTTGTTGTTTAGCGGCATGATAGAATTAGCGTGGCTCCACTCGTTCCGCTTCACGTTGGGAGGCAGCACGTGCCTGTCGAAATCGAGGTGTTCAAAAGCGTGCCACTCCCACACCCTATTCCCGGAAGAATCGACTTCCACCAGCATATCGGCCCACATGCCCTCTTCATCAGCACCCGGAATGCCTCCCTTCACCTGACTGCTCACCTCTTTGGGAATCCGCTCATGAATGAGATACAGCGCCCCTCCATTTGAGGTTCTTCTCCCATCGTGGTGCTGGTTGCGGTCGTGGTGCTCCCAAACGACATTACTTCCCCAATCCACTTCAAGCAGGGCGCCACAAGTTTCAAGCCCTAATATAATCTCTCGCGCCTCGGCGGGGAGCCGTGCCGTGCAGAAAAGGTCGCCGTTCGGAAGCATGTACGCCCATTTTACCGGGTAAGGAGTCTGCCACTCATGAACCAGATGTCCCTCGAGGTCGATGAGGTGTACCTTTCCTTCTTTACAATGGGAGCTATATAGAACGTATCCATGGCATGCCCGATTCGCGTTATGGGCCGTGAGGCCGGTGCGCGCAATACGGCGTTGAGTGACCTGGTCTATCATTTATGTTCCTCCACGCCCAACTGCTCGAGGCGTTCTTTTTTTCGCCCTTCGAGGGTTTTCATCCCTAACTCCCGGGTAATCGCCAATCCCTCATCGAACAGTTTTTTTGCCTTCTCACGGTCTCCTTGATTATCCCTATGTCTTAGAACATCGGCATAGTCACAGCAGGTCCAGGCCAGCTCCGGGCGGTAACCGGCTGTTCTGCAGAAAGCCAGAGAATTCTCAAAGTGCGTAATCGCTTCGCTTGTCTTTCCGGCGGTATGAGCAAGAAGCCCGAGCAGGCGGCGATGCCCCATGGAGGTGCCGGAAAAATGGGGAAACTGCGATACGAGGTGATCGTAGTAATATGCCGCAGAGTCGCTGTTTTCTGCCAGGACGGCAATCAGGCCTAAACCTCTAGGCGCGCTGTGGGCGGGAAGCGTGTCTCTGATATCAACCCGGGAGAGTACTTTACGTCCGGCGGATTTGGCCATTGCAAGCCACCTGGTGACTCCAGTGATTCGTGCGATTATTGGAATGTGATATGAAAACTCATCGTCAACACTTTCGTAGATGAGAGAGTTACTTGCAATTTCGGTATATTGGCTCAATAAAACGTCATACGGAGAACTGGGGCTGGAAGTCCCGGATGAAAGGCGGGCGGTTTCAACATACTGACTCAAGAAATCATCTCCATCCGAAAGATTAGCTGTTTCGTACTCCAGGTATGCTCTCATGATAAGATTTTTATGAAGCCCGAAACTAGAGGCATCGAGGGGCATCTCGAGGAGACGATCGCTCAATTCCCGCGCAGCTTGCCAGTCTCCCATGAGAATTTTCTGATTTCGATTGAAGGATAGTGTCCAGATTACAGAAGCTTGATCTTTGAATCTATCCACCCTCTGCAATAGTTCAGAGGCGTAATCGTCAGCTTGGGCAGTTTTGCCCTGTTGCCTGCATACATTCGCAACCCAAAAGTGCGCCCAAAACTCGGCCGAAGGATTATCAATAATTTGAGCCAGTTCAAATACCCGCGATGATTTGGCCATTATTTCCTTTTCATGAAACTGGATTCCCTCAAGTCTGGTCCAGGAGACCATTATCCGCAGTTCCATAAGGCGATCTTTTTGGTCCTGCGCGATTTTCAAGGCTCTCTGTAGAGCCTCATCTGCCGATTCATAGTTCCTCTTCTGCAGATGGCATCGTCCAATTTGCAGCAGAATATTCCCGGCTTCCGGTGATTCGGGCCGCACGAGGCTTAGGGCCCGATCAAGATAGGCATCAATTTTTGACGAGGAATCTGCCGAAGATAGAGCATCCACTGGAAAAAACCTTGCTACCGCGGCGACCTGCTCTTTGTTTCCGTTCGCCTCAAAGTACTCGAATGCGCTGTAAAGATGGTTACGCGCATCTGATTGCCGGGCCAAGGTCAGAGCCGACAGAGCCTTGCCGGCACCAAACTCGAGCCCCGCTGTCTCAGCGTCCATCGGAAGCCCTCTTTTCGCTTCCAGCCCTCTTTGAAAATGCCCTAGCGCCGCCTCCCGCGCATAGCGCGATAGGGCCTGCTCTCCAGCCGCCAGTGAGTAGCGAACAAGCTTCTCTGTCCCCAACACAGTCTCCGCCTCGGCAAAGTGAACCACCAGCTCCTCCGCATGTCTCTCCGCCTCTTCCCCGTACAGCTCCTCTATCGCTTCCGCAATCTTCCCGTGAAGCCTCACCCGCCTCGTTATCGTCAGCTCCTCCAGCAACGTCTCCTGTATCAAACGGTGGGTGAATTGATAATGACCCAGCTCATCTGCAAGCTCCTCCACAACCCTCGCTGAAAGAGCCTCTTCCAACACCTCTATCAATCGGTCCGTCGTGAGATCCTCCACAAGCTTCACCAGGAGGTCCACCGTGAAGTCCCTCCCCACCACAGACGCTGTAGTAAGCACCTCGTTACACCGGGCGCTGAGATGATCCAGCCTCCTTCCTATCACCTCTCTCACCCCTTCAGGAATCTCCAGACTCCAGCTTTTGCGCCTCGAGACCTTCTCTGCAACCAGCTCCCCTCCCTGCACCAGAAGCCTCACAACCTCCGTGACAAACAGCGGATTACCTTCGGTATGAGTGAAGACGGATTTTACGAGTTTGGATGGAGGACTTATCCCGGCCGCTATCTCTATGAACCTCCCCACATCTTCCTTCGTTAAGCCCCTTAATAGCACCTTCTCAAACAGTCTCTCACGGGTCAGGTCCCCCAACGTTTTCTGCAGCGGATGGGTTCTCCTCAGTTCCACATCCCTGTAGGTACCCGCCACCAAGATCCTCGAGCCTGATAGCTCATGCGCCACAAACTCCAACAATACTAACGACGGCTCATCCGCCCAATGAAGATCATCCAGCACTATCACTATTGGTTGAGACTTTGAGACACTCTTCATAAACGTCGTCACTGCATCAAAGAGCCGAAACCTGGAGCTCTCAGGATCATCCAGCGCCACCGGTTTGGGTGTATCCGGCAGCCGCTCCCGAATGTCAGAGATCAGCTCCGCCATCACTCCTGCTCCACTTCCCAATTCAGAGCGCAGCTTTTTCTCCTCCCTCTCCCTCACGTACGTGCGAATCGCCTGAACCCAGGGCCAATACACCGGCGCTCCCCTTCCTTCATAACACCTGCCCCACAGCACCTGCACATTCCGGAGCCCCGCATAGGTCCGTAGCTCCTCCGCCGTTCTCGTTTTCCCTATCCCCGGCTCTCCCACCAGCATCACCATGCGACCGTGGCCTGAAAGCGATTCCTCTAACGCCGCCTTCATCCGTCCGATCTCTCTTTTTCTTCCTACAAACACTCCCCCCGCCATTGCGTCCAGACTCTGCATCTCCGCTTTTTCCCCCGCTTCTCCCGCAGCTGCCAAGTCAATCGCTTCCAGCGCGGCCAGCACGTCTGATGCCGATGCAGGTCTCTCCCCAGGGCTCTTGGCCAGCAACCTCATAATTAGTGCCTCTAGGGGCTTTGGACACTTTCCGTTCTGCCAGCCCGGCGCCACAGGTGTTGTGTTGATGTGCTGTCCAATTACCGCCACATCGTCGTCGCCCAAAAACGGGGGCCGCCCCGTCACCATCTCGTACATCATCGCCCCCATGGAGTACAGATCCGAGCACACTGTCACGTCCGCGCCTGTCGCCTGCTCCGGAGAAAGATATGTCACCGTTCCTACAATCATGTTCTCCTTCGTAATGCGAGATCTGTTTATCCTCAGCGCAAGACCAAAGTCCCCTATCTTCACCACCCCCTCAGCGCTGAGCCAGACATTGGAAGGTTTCAAGTCCCTATGGACGATTCCCTTCGAATGGGCAAACGCCAGCCCGCGGCAAATCGCCTTGCCAATCTCCACAGTTCGATCAAGCCCTATCCTATTTGCGGGTGCTGAAAGAATCTCATCAGCCAGATCTCCCCCTCCCATCAGCTCCATCACAACATACTGCTGCCCGTCGTGCTCGCCCATGTCGTGTACCGTCACGATGTGGGTGTGCGCTCCCAGCTTTCCCATTACTTGGGCCTCCCGCACTACCCGCCTTTTCGCATCCTCATCCAGCTGCTCGGTCTTAATCAGCGCAAAGGCCACATCCCTATCCAGCACCGTGTCGTGGACCAGGTACACCTTCTTCCTAGCCCCTTCACCCAAAAACTCATTCACCTCGTATCTGTTGTCTGCAAAAGAGGCGGGCATGGACTCTTCCCTCGGCGCCTCCTCTTCCTCATCCGTTTGCAGCTCAGATGAAGCGAGATCGAGGTACCTCTCAGCCGCCCTGTTCCGGGGATCGAGCTCCAAAATCTCCCTCGATAAATCCTGTACAATACGCCAATCACCCGCACCGAAAGCTATCGTGATCTTTTGGAGAAGCTTATCGACCTTCTCTTTGGCGTCTTCCTGGGACTCCGACCGCTCCTTCCCCTCCGATGAGTCTGCGGGCAATTCCCGCTGCTCACCAGCTCCGACAATCCCCTTCAGCGCTTCCGCAAGATCTCCTATCTTCTTCTCAATCCCTTCTCCCCACGCATCCAGCCACTGCGAGGATCCAAGGAAATATTCAAAAGCCTCCACCGGCTCCGTGTCCTCAATTCTAAATGCCACAATAGGCTTGTCGTGACTGAACCCTCTCTCTACCTCATTCCTCACATGGGAGGATCTGTTGGACGCCGATGAATAGATCAGCACCAGCGCGCCGCACTCTTTGATCGCCATCACTATCCGCTCGGCGTAGATCATGCCGGCTCCCACATCCCGAGGGGCGATCCAGCAGAGAAGGCCCTGCATCTCAAGCAAGCGACACACCTCAAACGCCGTCTTGCGATCCTCAACGCTGTAGCTTATGAATACCCGCCCTCTCATGATGCACACCTGCCGGCCCCGCTTTTGAGCTCCAACGTGCGAAAAAACCTTTCATCGTTGTTCATATAAGCCCACATACACAGAAACAGGCGGGACCTCTTTTCTTCTGCCATTTTCTGACCTTTTTAATAATATACTATGTCGTTTTACATCATGCAATGTCCGAGTCAGACTTCGAAGGGAGCGGCGAGCTTCGCTACGCTGCCAAGGTGTGTTCTTGGTTCGCCGCGAACCCGTTCGTCATGGTTTCTCAATCCCACGTTGACAAGACGGCGGACCATAAAGCGTGTTTTCTAATTTCTGCCCTGCGAAGAGGAGAATGGTATCATATTTCGAAGTGTCCGAATCGGGCGGATTACCTGGGGCAGCTTACATGCCGAGCCAGTCTGCAGCGGCGTCGTTCAGAGCCGCAATTGCGTCCGCATCGGTATCGATGAAGCTGCGAATCTTTCCGTACCGGATGTCAAGATACTCGTGGACGAGAAGGTTTCGGAGGCCGGCTAAAGGTACCAGGCACCCAGACAGCGAGGTAAATGACGGCATTGACTCGAGCTCGGCCAATATTTGCGCATATGTTTGAGGAACTGCACGCCCCTCGGATGATAAGATGATTTTGGCAACGTTGACCGCTGCGTTGATAAGTGTTTCAACCCACCGGTCAACGTTGCGCCTTAGGCTCCGATCGGTTCGATATGCATCCAAAGAAAGGTTTATAAAAATCGACCTGTCCGTCAATTCTTCACTCACAGAATCCAAGATCCGCTCCAACCGGCTTCGATCGAGCTCCGACAATGAGCTGCTTCGTTGCCGAATTTCTCTGAACTCCCTTTCGGTTTGAAGGAAATCTATCGCGACGTTGGTCACCGCCAGAAAATACCGCGTGTACAGCGCTTTGCTCCGTATCAAGAGTTTGCACCCGGTTAGTAGGGCCGATGTACAGACCGTTGCCGGTGCACGGTTCAATACGAGAAGATCGACATTTCGACCGGTTACCCTTTCCAAAGCAATCTGTATGCTAATCTCGTCATCGAGCACCCGGTCAGATTCTACCTCTATGTTTGCTCCAGAATCGCCGTATATCGCTACGTCGACATCCGAGTCGCGGTTCAGTCGGCCGGACGCCGCAGAGCCAAAGAGGAACGCAAATGAGATATGCGCAAATTGCTCGAGCTGACACCTCAATGCCAGCTCGATGTTAGTTTCTTCGGGCATAAAGCTACCATACCACGATAATTGCACGCAGGGGTAACCAGATACATACACGCGAGTGCGTCGAAGCTTGCATTTTTGCCCTAAGGCTGGGAAACACCGGCTCTGGTGCCGCTAAAACGCTCGATTTTCCGCAAATCAGCTGAAACTGCAAGCTTCGACGCACTCCACAAAGATTAGTCGCTGTCGTAGGCCTCCACAAGAAAATGGGTGGGCTCGTAAACGTGGTACTCTACTATTTTACCGTCACGGATTACGTAGACTCCGGCCCAGTCGAACTCTGCTATGCGCCCTGTAGATTTTACCATCTCGCGGGAATGCCCGAGCACTACGACTTTGTCACCCTGCGCAATATAGTCTCGTGGCTCGAAAAGCTGAAATTCTACCGCCCCGCCGAGCTTTTCAAAAAAAAGCAAAACATCCTCAGGTCCATGGTATGTTCCGGCGCCGACCATGACGTCAGGTCCGGGTATAATCCAAACAATGTCTTCCGATAGCTGAGCGAGAAAACCCGGTATGTCTCCCTGACCGAATAACTCATACCCGTGCTGAACTATCTCGATATTTTTTTTCTCAAGCGTTGTGCACCCTACGGTCACAGATAATACGAGCAGTCCAATTAGCAATAGCCCCTTCGTCTTTGTCATTTTTTCCTCCAAACGAAAGCTATCTGATTCTAAGGTACAAGTCGCTGTCCAAGCATCGCTAGATTTCATCATTTTTGCCAAAAATTGATAGTGAGATTTCACTATTAGCCAAGCTAATCCTCTATCAGTCTCAGTCGAATAGCACGTCGGGCGGCTTCGGTCCTATTAGTTGAATTAGTCTTTCTGAGGATATTGCCGACATGGTTCCCTACCGTAAACTCGCTGATGAAAAGATCGCAGGCTATTTCCCGATTCGTCTTGCCGTCCGCCACAAGCCTCAGCACCTGCAATTCGCGATCCGTCAAGGGCGAGAGCGACCGATCGACCATATACGGCAAAGCTCCAACACCGGCGAGTCTTTCACCGATTAGTTTTTTTAGATGATTCATGTCCAACTTTCGAGCAATGGCCATGCCCTCATGCAAATATAAAATTGCTTTTCTCTGGTCGGTCGCACCGTCGTGCGTCATTAACAGCCCGGCTGCGTCATAGTATGTTCGTGCCAGCTCGGGCCTATAGCCGCTCTTCCGACAAAAACTGATGCTGTTTTCAAAATGCGTTGTTGCAACAGCATTATTGCTCAAAGCACAAGCAAAACTCCCCAACAGCCTGTTCATCGACATATTCCCCCAGGGTGAGACAAAGTCACTCATTTTTGCAATTTCTACTCCGTTGTGCTGCCCCAGCATTTTTATATCCCCCCGTTTCATAGCAATAACGCACAAGCTGATCTTCGCCTGCCAAGCCATAAAGGGATCGATATACGGTGAGGCGAGGATGTTGCCGGCAGCGGATTCGGCGAACTCGAGGCGCCGGCGATTCTCTGCATCAGAAACTTCCGCCAACAGGGATATGACTACGCATGCTATTGCGCTGTACGCATCCGCAGCAAGAGGGGTGTTTTTTTTGACATTTTTTATTATCTGGTCCAGGCAGTTATCACTTTCGGCATAACTGCCGGACTCATGCTCCAAAAGCGCTAAGTTGTGGAGCGAAAAAACATCTGAAGGATTGCTGAACAGGTCGAGATTTACGTAATCCCGCGCTAACCTCCACTTTCCCGTAAACTGACAGATGGCTTGCCGCAAGTGGAAGCTTTGGGAGCTCCACTTGCGTGAACGAAGCCTCTCTCCGGATTCATGCATCGCATCCGCATACGCTTGCGCCCTGTCCAACTCTCCCACACCAATCAAGTTGAAACCGGCCAGATGGGACATCGATCTTTCCGTAAAACCGTCTTGGGCAGCCCGTGCAAGCTCGATAGCACGGGAGCTCTTCTCAATAAAGCTTTCGATGCAGAGGTGTTTGAGGTCCAGCATTGCCGAGCCGGCCAGAATTCTCGCCTCTAATACCGTATCATTCTCGCGTTTGGCAATATTCAGTGCATGCCCCAGCAAACCTGCCGCAGTGTTGTAGTCGCTTCTATAATATTGGAACAGACCGCATTGGCAATAAAGTCTTGCCGCCTCATGGGAGTTGCGGTCGACAAGTTTCAGCGCCCTTTCCCGGAGCTCATTTAGCGATGCGTCCTCTGCAGGGGAAAAAAGCCCTAAGGCCGGCGCAAAAGACAGATCGACGGCATCTACGGCCCTGGCTACATCCCCGCAATTTACGTAGTATTCGAAGGCTCGGATCAGATACGGGATGCCTTCTTTCCATCTTCCTGATAACATGAGAGCTTGATTTAGCCCGACGAGAATCGCAGCCATCTCTGGGTCAAAAGGCTGCGGCTCTTTCACTTTCATTGCTCGCGTGAGATGCTCTACCGCCTCCTCAAAGGCGTGGGCTTCCAGCGCTCTTTCGCCGGCTTCCATCAAATAATGAATCCTTTTCTCGCCGAAAGCCTCGCCGGACTCTATAAAGTGATGAGCCAACTCGACGGAGTGGTCGCCCATGTCTGAAAGGTAGAACTCTTCCAGGGCGACACCGATTTGTCCGTGAAGTTTCCCGCGTCTTGCCGCCGAGAGTTGACTCGCTATGCCTTGCTGTACCAACGCATGCGAAAAACGGTAGCGGCCCATGGACTCCTCGACTTCTTCTATAAGAGATGCAAAGAATGCTTCATCCAAAGCCCCCAGTATGCTCTCGGCGTTCTGCTCGGCCAAAACACATTCCAACTCACCTATTCCGAATTCTCGCCCCAGAATAGAAGCCACAACTAACAGACGATTGCAGTTTTCCGATAGTCGGTTCAAGCGCTTGCTGATGACGGCTTGGATTATCTCAGGTATTTTCGTCATCCAAGCTCCGGTTGTGTTGCTCCCGTCGGGTCGCAAAGTACTTTCCTGGTCAAGCAGCCGGGCGACCTCCAGCACAAACAGGGGATTGCCATCCGTTCTATCGTATATGGTGCCGACTAGATCACCGGAAACGCCGGTGCCCAACGTACTTTCAACAAACTGTCTTGCTTCAGTCCGAGTAAGACTTCTTAAGTGGATGCGATGAAATCCGGGATGATGGGATAATTCGCCCAGAGTTTCCGACAGAGGGTGATTGCGTGCAAGTTTTACATCAGGGCAGGTGGCTACTATCATGAGCCTAGACCCGCTAAGATCCTGCGTGAGGATCTGCAAAAGCCTTAAGGAAGATTTGTCGGCACATTGCAGGTTATCGAAAATGAGCAACATTGGCTCATTATCAACGGCTCGCTTTATATTTCCTAAGTCGAGTCAAGTCTTTTTTCTATTTATTTTTCCACCTCCTATCAACAGGTTATCCACAGCAGTATCCATGCCGGCCTGCACGTTAGCGAGCTCGCTCAGATCCTCATCCGCTTGCCCGCTTGAGTTTAGTTGCACTTGCACGGCCAGTTTA